>JAEYZJ010000043.1 GCA_023430705.1 Pseudomonadota bacterium
GAAGGGCGGCGCCGTCTGCGCCCGCCGGTTCGTGAGGATCAGCGCGAAGGCGTACTCGTTCCAGGCCGTGATGAAGCAGAACACGGCAGTCGCCGCGATGCCGGTGGCAGCCTCGGGCAGCACGATCTTGAAGAAGGCCTGCATGCGCGTGTAGCCGTCGACCAGCGCCGCTTCCTCGTACTCCTTGGGGATCTCGTCGATGAACCCCTTCATCAGCCACACCGCGAAGCTGACGTTGAAGGCGGTGTAGAGCAGGATGAGCCCCAGGTGCGTGTCGTTGAGCCCGACGGCCCGGTACATCAGGAACATCGGGATGGCGACGACGATCGGCGGCAGCATGCGGGTCGACAGGATGAAGAACAGCAGGTCGGACTCGCCCTTTATCTTGAAGCGCGAGAAGCCGTAGGCCGTGATGGTGCCCATCGAGACGGCGAGCAGGGTCGAGGTGATGGCGACGATCAGCGAGTTGATGAAGCGGTCGGGATAGGCCGAGAAGACCACGTTGCCCTTGCCGTCGCGCGACAGCCGTTCGCCGCCGTCGAAGACCAGCCGCTCCCACCAGGGGGCCGCCTCGTAGACGTCGGGCGGAACGGGACCGGTGAGCTGGGCGCGCTTGGTGAAGAGCTTCACGAAAGGGGTGATCTGCGGCTCGAACACGACCGTGGGCGGCACGGAGGTGGCCTGCACCAGCGGCTTGAAGGCCGTACTGGTGATCCAGTAGATCGGCGACAGGAAGATCAGCGTCACGACGATGACGACCGCGATGGCGATACGGTTGCCGATACGTCCGGCGCGGCTGGAAACGACGGCCATTCCTAGCGTTCCTTCGCCTTGTTCAGGTACTTGACGTAGATGTTGGTGATGCAGAGCACCATGATGAGGATGATGTAGGCGAGGGCCGAGGACGGCCCGGTCTGCCACTGCTGGAAGGCCATCTTGTAAAGCCGCGACGAGATCAGTTCGGCAGCCGGCTGGCCGGTCATGACAAACGCGATGTCGAAGGTCTTGAACGCTTCCATGGTGCGGAAGATCACCGCGATGAGCAGGATCGGCGCGACCAGCGGCAGGGTGATGCGGAAGAAGGTGTAGATGCGTCCTGCCCGGTCGATCGTCGCGGCCTCGTAGAGGTGCTTGGGCACCGCCGAGAGGCCGGCGAGCGAGAGCAGCATGACGAACGGGGACCACATCCAGATGTCGGTGATGGCAACCGCATAGAGCGCGAGGCCGGAGTCCGTCAGCCAGGCGACCTTGCCCAGGCCCAGCGCGTGATTGAGGATGCCCCAGTTCGGGTCGTAGATCAGCTTCCAGAACAGCCCGACCACCACCGGCGACAGCATCATCGGCAACAGCAGCAGCGTCGTCAGCAGGCCCTTGAACGGGATCGGCCGGTTGAGCAGCAGCGCGAGCCCGAAGCCGACGACAAACTGGCCGGTGACCGAGACGATCACGTACCAGAGCGTGGTCGAGAAGGTGCGCCAGATCACCGGATCGACCAGCATGGCGGCATAGTTGTCGAAACCGACGAAGTTTGCCGGCGCCTTGCTCGAGGCCTTGAAGTCGGTGAACGAGAAGCCGAGCGAGTAAAGCAGCGGAAAGACGTTGAAGATGATCAGGAAGGCAACCGTCGGAATGATGAACAGGTTGCGGACGGTCAGGTCGCTCCAGCCGCGTCTGGCAGCTCGCGATGCCGGATCGAGCATCGACATCAACTTGTCCAAGGCAAGTCCCCCGTAGATCGATGAAGTCCGGGGAGGTGCCGGCGGCAGCTCCCCGGGGTCGTTCGCCTATTCGGCCGGA
Source organism: Pseudomonadota bacterium (assembly GCA_023430705.1). Taxonomy (GTDB): domain Bacteria; phylum Pseudomonadota; class Alphaproteobacteria; order Rhizobiales; family Devosiaceae; genus Devosia_A. Next base: position 1,798 of record JAEYZJ010000043.1, read on the forward strand.
TAGCCGGCAGTCTTGAGGGTGTCGATCCAGGTGTCCGCCAGCTTGTCGAGCGTCTCCTGGGCGGTGCCCTGGCCATCCACCACATAGGGGTAGAAGGCGTCGGCAGCCTCGGTCAGCAGCTCGGCATATTCAGGCAGGGCCCAGAAGTCGCGGACCTTGAACATGGTCTGGAAGAACGCCTCGTTGAACGGCGTGGCCTGGCGGAATTCCTCGGACTCGAGGATCGCCGCATGAGCCGTGTAGCCGCCGAGTTCGGCCCAGCGCTTCTGGGTATCTTCCTTGACGAACCACTCGAGGAACTTCATCGCCTCGTCCTGGTTCTGGCTGTACGAGATCAGCGAGATGCCCTGTCCGCCGAGAGCCGCGAAGTCATCGCCGCGCGGGCCGGGCGGGTTGGCGAAGAAGCCCATGTTGGCCGCATGCGGATTGGTGGCCTCGTTCACCAGCGAGGGGAAGAACGCGAAGAAGTTCATGCCCATCGCCACCTGGCCCTGCGCCATGGCGGTATTCACCTCGGCAAAGAACGCGTTGCCCCAGCCCGGAGGGCCGTAGGTGAAGAGCTTGCGATAGTCGTCGAGCGCCTCGACCGATTCCGGGGAGTTGAGCAGGCCCGACACCTGGAAGGTGTTGTAGTCGCCGAACGAGCCGCCATAGGCGAACACGGAGTTCTCGACGCCCATGACGATCGCGTCGCCGGCGTTCTGCGAGTAGATGGCCGCGCCGTACCGGTTCTCGTCCGGACGGTGGAAGAACTCGGCGATGTCGATGAGTTCCTTGAAGGTCTTGGGAACGCCGAGATCGTAGCCGTACTTTTCCTTGAAGGCGGCCATTTCGGCCGGATCCTCGAACCAGTCCTTGCGGTAGGCCCAGCCGAGCGCGTCGCCCTCGAGCGGCACCGACCAGTACTTGCCCGAGCCACCCGGGTATTCCGAGTAGTACTTCATGGTCGCCGGGGCCATGACCTTGGTCAGGTCGTGCTTGGCGATGAAGTCGGTCAGGTCGACGTAGTGGCCATTGGTGGATGCGGCGCCGAGGAACTGGCTGTCGCCGACCACGAGGTCGTAGGCCGAGCCCTGGGCATTCAGCTCAGTGAAGAGCTTGGTCTGGAAATCAGGCCACGGAACGGTCTCGACCGTGACCGTGACGCCGGTCTCGGCCTGGTACTCGTTCACCAGTTCCTGCAGGTAGTTGGCCGGATCCCACTCGGCCCACAGAATGGTCAGTTCCTGCGCCAGCACGGACGTGCTGGACGCGAGCATCAGGCCAAGACCGGCCAGCATGCCTTTCCCTAGAACGCGCATATGGTCCTCCCTTTAGCGCTCGCCGGGCCGGCTGCGACACCGGTCCCGCGCCCCTCCTCCTTGCCGGGGGCATTCAGCAGCGACCGGCGGGCTCTCCCAAGCCACAACAGCCAGTCGTTTCAGTTGCGACCCCGAAAGTCCGGGTGCAGCCCACACGCCTCTCCCAAAGCGGTTGGCTGCGGCGCCCCTCAGCGCCCATCGCTGTAGATTTGCGGTGACGACAGGAAGAACGACTGACTGTCTCCCTCCACGGAGACTGGCCGCTTTCCAGAAACCTGCCCTCCCCTTGATCCCTGCCCTTCCCGGCTAGTGTTTCTACGTTTCGCCAGCGCCGTCAAGCTGACATGCTAGCATTTTACGAGTTGCCGCCACGAATGAGACAATGTTCCGCCCGTGGGTTTCAAGTACCGCCCTCCGCAACTGCCGCACGCACGAGTGCGCGGGCAGCCCAGCTGGAAACCTCCTTCAGCTCATCAAGCTCGAGTCCCCACAAGTCTTTGAGAACAATAAGGACTTCGAGCCCGTAGACGAGTGAAAGAGCCTTTGCGAGATGCTGGAACTTCGCTTCCGGCAGTTTATTCTTGAGCGGCGCAATCGCCATTTGCAGCATCTGGACGCGATGGCCGCGCTTGAAGGGCGGCTCCGAACCGAGCGTACCGGCCTGGCGCTGGGCCCACTGCTCCAGCGAGAGCCTCAGCGCGGCCTTGAAAGTCGCCTCGAACTCGGCAACGCGCGGCAGGGTGAGCGTAAGCAGGTCGTTGACCCGGGCCTCGGCATCGGTGCTGTCGCTGCGCCAGTCGAGGATGGGCCCGAGAGCCTCGTCGACGACGGCATGGACCAGAGCGGCCTGGCTCGGGAAATAGCGATAGGCGGTGGCACGGGAAACCTGCGCGGCCTCGGCCACGTCGCTGACGGACGGGGTCTGCCCCTGCTGCATCAGGCCAATGGCCGTGTCGAGCATGAGACGACGCGTGCGCGCCCTTGCGCCGCGGGGCTCCTCGTGCCGGCTTTCCCTGGGCAATGAGACGTCCATATCGAAATGATACGCACATCTCAAAATGCTTTGCAACGGCGACTGCGGTCTGCCATGAAATGGCGGGACAGCGCGGACCGGCGGTGATGAAGGAGGGTCATTGCCGCGAGGGCAACGCGTGGGAGGGGCGCCATGAAGCGCATCTACGTTGTGGGCACGGCCGACACCAAGGGAGAGGAAATCGCCTTCCTCGCCGAGCGGATCCGCGCCCTGGGCGGCGACCCGCTGGTGGTCGACGTGGGGACCGGGCCAGCAGCCATCCCGCCGGAAGTGGAGGCGGCGGAAGTCGCGCGGTTCGGCCCGCCGGGAGTGCTGGAGGGGAAGGATCGGGGCCTCGCCGTGGCCGGCATGGCGGAGGCCTTCGCCAACTACATCATAACACGTGATGACATCGCGGGAATCGTCGGACTTGGAGGGGGCGGAGGCACCTCGATCGTTACAGCAGGGATGCGCAAGCTGCGGATCGGCCTGCCCAAGCTCATGGTCTCGACGCTCGCCTCGGGGGACGTGTCGCCCTATGTGGGGATCAGCGACATCGTGATGATGCCCTCGATCACCGACCTTGCCGGCCTCAACCGGATATCGCGCGTTATCCTGTCCAATGCGGCGCAGGCCATTGTCGGCATGAGCGCGGCGGACGAGCCGACCCCGCCTGCCACCAAGCGGGCGGTGGGCCTCACCATGTTCGGAGTGACCACACCGGCGGTGACGCAGATCGTCGACCTCCTCGCGGGGAGTGTCGAGCCGCTGGTGTTCCATGCCACCGGCACCGGCGGCAGGACCATGGAGATGCTGGTCGATTCCGGCCTGCTGACCGCTGTGATCGACATCACGACGACCGAGATCGCGGACTACCTGGTCGGAGGCGTGCTGCCGGCCGGGCCGGAGCGGCTGGACGCCATTGCCCGCACCCGGGTGCCCTATGTCGGCTCGGTCGGAGCCTGCGACATGGTCAACTTCTGGGCCCCGGCGACGATACCGGAGCGCTTTGCCGACAGGCTGTTCTACCAGCACAACGACAACGTGACGCTGATGCGGACGACGGCGGACGAGTGCCGGGCGATCGGGGAATGGCTGGGCGGCAAGCTCAACGCCTGCGAGGGGCAGGTGCGCATCCTGCTGCCGCTGCGGGGCGTGTCGGCGATCGACATCGAGGGCGGCGCGTTTCGCGACGAGGCGGCGGACGCCGAACTGTTCGCTGCCATTCACCGGACAGTGCAGTGGACCGCCGACCGGCGGCTCATCACGCTCGACTGCCACATCAACGATCCCGATTTCGCCGCGGCGGCCGTCGCGGCATTCGAGGAAATCGCGGCATAGGAGGCCACATGGCAGCGATCGCGCGCGCCGAAATCCTGAACAGACTGCATGACATGGTGGCGCGCGGCGTGCCCATCGTGGGCGGCGGCGCCGGCACCGGCATCTCCGCCAAGGCGGAGGAAGCAGGCGGCATCGACCTGATCATCATCTACAACTCCGGGCGCTACCGCATGGCGGGGCGAGGCTCGGCGGCGGGTCTGCTGGCCTATGGCAACGCCAACGAGATCGTGAAGGAGATGGCGCTCGAGGTGCTGCCGGTGGTGAAGCGCACGCCGGTCCTCGCAGGGGTCAACGGCACCGATCCGTTCGTGCTGATGCCTCAGTTTCTCGCAGAGCTGAAGGCGATGGGCTTTTCGGGGGTGCAGAACTTCCCCACCATCGGCCTCTTCGACGGCGTGATGCGGCAGAGCTTCGAGGAGACCGGCATGGGCTACGGGCTCGAGGTCGACATGATCGCCGAGGCCCGCCGGCAGGACCTCCTCACGACGCCCTATGTGTTCAATCCCGATGAAGCGAGGGCCATGGCTGGTGCGGGGGCCGACATCGTCGTCGCGCACATGGGGGTGACGACGGGCGGCGCCATCGGGGCGAAGGCGGCCAAGTCGCTCGACAGCTGCTGCGCCGAGATCGAGGCGATCGCGGCGGCGGCAAAGTCAGTCAAGCCGGACGTGATCGTCCTTTGCCACGGCGGGCCGATTGCCATGCCGGAGGACGCGGGGTTCGTGCTCGACAAGGTCAGGGAATGCCACGGGTTCTATGGCGCGAGCTCGATGGAGCGGCTGCCTGTGGAAGTCGCGATCAAGGCCCAGGTCGAGGGGTTCAAGGGGTTGCGGACGGGAAAGTAGGCAGGCGGCGAACCCCGGCAACGCACCGCTGCAGGTCACGAGGAGGAAGCATGGCCGAGAACAACTTCATCTATCCGCGCGATGTGAGCGCTTTCGGGTTCGACTGGGGGCGGCTGGCGCTGACGGTGGCGCCCGAGGTGAACGGGGCGCAGCGCTTCTCGGGCGGGGTGGTGGACCTGCCGGTGGGCCAGGGGCACGCGCGGCACAACCATCCTGGGGCCGAGGAGATCATCTTCGTGATCTCGGGCGAGGGCGAGCAGATGGTGGAGACGCCCGACGGCGTACCGGTGACGCACAGGGTGGGCCCCGGCTGCACGGTCTTCGTGCCGGAGAGCCGGTTCCACTCGACGCTCAACACAGGGACGGGGCCGATGCAGCTCTTCGTGGTCTATTCCCCGGCCGGCCCGGAGCTCGGGTTGCGGGACCTGCCGGACTTCCGGCTGATCCCTAAAGGGCAGTAGGACTTTCCGCTTTCAACTCGCGCTCCGAGGATTTACCTTTGGGCCCAGGGCGATCGTTCCGCCTAGGACGCGGATATGGAACAGGTTTTGTCGCGCCGCCTCGTGGCGGTGCTGTGTGCTGATATTGCGGGATACAGCGCGCTGGTAAGTCTGGACGAAGCCGGCACCGTCGCTGCCCTCAAGGGCCATCAGGTCGCGGTGATCAGTTTGTTGCAGAAGCACGGCGGCCGGGTGGTCGACCTTGCGGGCGACGGGCTCGTCGCCGAGTTCGGCTCCATCGTCTCGGCCGTCGAGGCGGGGCTTGCCATGCAGGCCATGATGAGCGAGCGCAACGCCGACACTCCCCCCGATCGCCGGCTGGTGTTCCGCATCGGCATCAACCAGGGCGATGTCGTGCACGACGAGGCCCACATCTACGGCGACGGCATCAACGTGGCGGCGCGCCTGCAGCAGATCGCCGATCCGGGTGGCATCTACATCTCGGGCAAGGTGTTCGAGGAAGTGCGCGACCGGATGAAGGCCGGCTTCCTCGACCTCGGCGAGCGCGAACTCAAGAACATTCCCCGTCCGGTGCGGGTCTACGAGGTGCTGGCCGAAGGAACCGCGGCGCCGCGGGGGCGCGAGTTCGGTCCGGTGACGCCCCGCCGCCCCTCGGTCGCGGTGCTGCCGTTCGACAACATGAGCGGGGACAGCGAGGAGGAGTACTTCGCCGACGGCGTGGCCGAAGACATCATCACCGCGCTGAGCCGGTTCAAGGATTTCGCGGTCATCGCGCGCAACTCGAGCTTCGTCTACAAGGGTCGTGCCGTCGATGTGCGGCAGGTGGCCAAGGAACTGGGCGTCAGATACCTGCTCGAAGGAAGCGTGCGGCGGGCGGGCAAGCGCCTGCGGATCACGGCGCAGCTGATCGACGCGACAAGCGGGGCACACCTGTGGGCCGACAAGTTCGACGGTACGCTCGAAGACGTGTTCGACTTTCAGGACCGGATCACGGCAACGGTCGCCTCGATCGTCGAGCCGACGATCCGCTGGGCCGAGATCGAACGCTCGCGGCGGGAGCGGCCGGACAGCGTCGAGGCCTATGACCTCTACCTCAGGGCCATGCCGATGCACCTGGCGCAGACCGAGGCCGCCAATCGAGAGGCTATCGCGCTGCTGCTCAAGGCGATCCAGATCGAGCCCAACAACCCGACCTACCTCGTCTATGCCGGCAACGCGATGCTGCACCGGACGGCGCAGGGCTGGCCCCCGGTCGGCACGGACGACCAGCAGCGCGGCATCGAGCTGGTGGAGAAGGCCCTGGCGCATGCGCGCGACGATGCGGTCGTCCTGAGCCTCTGCTCGATGATGCTCATCCACAACCTGAAGGACTACGACCGGGGCATGGAGCTGAGCCGCAGGGCGGTGGCGCTCAACCCCAACAACCTGACCGTGATGATCTTTGCCGGCATCGTGCAGCTGCACCTGGGCAAGATCGAGGATGCCATCGCCTACAGCGAGCACGCGATCCGGCTGAGCCCGGCACTGGACGGGGCGCACTGGCCGCTCACCGCCATTGCGCATGCGCACATCGTCCGCGGCGACTACGAGGAGGCGCTGATGTGGGCCAAGCGCAGCCTCACCGCGAACGCAAGCTTCGTGTGCACATACTGGATGCTGGCCGCCGCCAACGCGCACCTCGGCCGGCTGGACGAGGCAAAGCGCCACCTGGCGACGCTCAAGCGGTTGACGCCGGGGGTCACGGCCAAGCTGATCTGGGACGGCCAGCCGCAGCGCGACCCGGCGCGGCTCGAAGCGGTGCTTGCCGGGCTGAAGCTCGCGGGCCTGCCGGAGGCCTGAACCCGGCCGTCGATTCCCCCCTCCCTCGTTCGACCATCTCCGTAATTGATACGGAGACGGACAATGGACCCCTCAGTCGAGATCTTCATGCGCGCCTGGGCCCTCGGGCTCGGCACCGAGGTGAAGAGGGAGGACGACCTCAGCAAACTGGCCAACTTGAAGCAGGAGGAGACGGGGGGTAAGGGTTCTCACCCCGTTTTTGCGAAGGTCTTCCAATGGCTCAGGGCAGTTCCCCCATCGATCCCGTCAAACTCGACCGCCTTGCGGAGGTCGCGATCAAGGTAGGGCTGCAGCTGCAGGCCGGACAGGACCTCGTCCTGACCGCGCCGATGTCGGCGCTGCCGCTGGTGCGCAAGATCACCGAACACGCCTACAAGGCCGGCGCCGGCATCGTTCAGCCGATCTTCTCGGACGAGGAGATCACGCTCAACCGCTACCGGTACGCGGCAGATGCGAGCTTCGACAAGGCGCCGGGCTGGCTGTTCGAGGGCATGGCGAAGGCGTTCGACGGCAATGCCGCGCGGCTCGCGATCTCGGGCGACAACCCGATGCTGCTGGCGCAGCAGGATCCGGCCAAGGTGGCCCGCGCCAACCGCGCGACCTCGATGGCCTACCGGCCGGCGCTGGAGAAGATCACCGGCTTCGACATCAACTGGAACATCGTCTCCTACCCCAACCCCGCGTGGGCGAAGCTGGTGTTCCCCGACGACGAGGAAGAGGTAGCGATCGGCAAGCTGGCGGAGGCGATCTTTGCCGCTTCACGGGTCGACCGCGAGGATCCGATCAGCGAGTGGAAGGTGCACAATGCCCGGCTCAAGGAGCGCTGGACCTGGCTCAACGGCCACCGGTTCGCGGCACTCCACTACACCGGTCCGGGCACCGACCTGACGATCGGGCTCGCCGACGAGCACCGCTGGAAGGGCGGCGCCTCGGAGGCCAAGAACGGCATCACCTGCAACCCGAACATTCCCACCGAGGAAGTGTTCACCACTCCGCACAGCCAGCGGGTCGAGGGCCATGTGCGTTCCACCAAGCCGCTCAGCCACAACGGCACGCTGATCGCCGACATCGAGGTGAAGTTCGAGGCCGGGCGGATCGTCGAGGCCCGGGCCTCGAAGGGCGAAGCGGTGCTGCAGAAGGTGCTCGACACCGACGAAGGCTCGCGGCGGCTGGGCGAGGTGGCACTGGTGCCGCACTCGTCCCCGATCAGCAAGTCGGGCGTCCTGTTCTACAACACGCTGTTCGACGAGAACGCGGCGAGCCACATCGCGCTGGGCCAGTGCTACGCCGACTGCTTCGTCAACGGCACCAAGATGAGTCCCGACGAGATCGCGGCGCGCGGCGGCAACAAGAGCCTGATCCACATCGACTGGATGATCGGTTCGGACCAGATCGATGTCGACGGGATCACGGCAGACGGCAGCCGCGTACCGGTGATGCGCAAGGGGGAGTGGGCCTGAAGCGCAGGCTTTTGTGCCGGGGGCAAAGAGAGTCTTAACCATCGGTGAAGTTGAGGAACCGCGGGGAAGAAGCGGCCCCCGCGGTTAATCATTTTTGCCTCGCAATGCGACTAGCATGCCCGCCCACGAGGCACCCAATGTCGCTACCCAGATCGTCGTCCGGCCCGGAGGGCCGAGATGACCCGCACCGCGAAATCCTGGACCAGATCGGCCAGCATGTCGGCCTCACCATCTGGACCTGGGACGCAACGACAGACCAGGCCTACAGTTCGATGACGCTGCGAGGTGAGCCGTTGCGCAGCGGCATCCGGCTGCGCCGGGTGCTGGAACTCGTCCACCCGCAGGATCGGAAGCGCGTGAAAGCGCATGTGATCGAGGCGGTGCGGAGCGGCCATCCCGGCAGCTTCGCGTTTCGCGCCGGCGCGAACGATCGCGAGATGCGGGAGTTCAAGGCCAAGCACTTCCCTGTCGGACCGAACCAGCTGCGCGTCATCGTGCTCGACATCACGCGCCGGCTGGCGGCGGAGATGGCGCTGCGCGAGAGCGAGGACCATTACCGGCACGCGGTGGCGCTCAACGCCGAGGTGCCGTGGCTGGCGGACCCGCGCGGCAACATCATCGAGTTCGGCCCGCGCTGGCTGGAACTGGTGGACATCACGACCGAGGAAACGCTGGGGCAAGGATGGACCGACGCCCTCCATCCCGACGATGTCGAGACGACGCTCGAGACCTGGAACCGGACGCTCACCACCGGGCAAGCGCTGGACGTCGCCTTCCGCGTGCGGATGCGGGCGGGTGGGTATCGCTGGATGCGGGCGCGCGCCGCGGCCCGGCGCGACGATGAAGGCGCGATCATCCGCTGGTACGGCACGCTCGAGGACATCCACGATCGCAGGATGGCGGAAGCCGCGCTGCGCGAGAGCGAGGCCTTCGCCCGCTCGATCCTCGAGGCGAGCACGATGGCCATCGAGGTGCTCGACGCCGAGGGGCGGCTGATCTTCATGAACGGGCCCGGCATAAAAGCGATGGAGGTCGACGACTTCGATGCCATCCGCGGCAAGCCCTTCGAGTCGTTCTGGCCCGACGAGGTGAAGCCGGCCATCACGCACGCGATTCTCGTGGCGCGGGAAGGCGGCAGTGTACGGCAGACGCTGTTCGGGCCCACGGCCAAGGGGACTCCGCGCTGGTGGGACTTCTCGGCCTCGCCGATCTATGACGATGCCGGCAACATCGCGCGGCTGCTGACCTCGTCGCGGGACGTGACCGAGGCCAAGCGCAACGAGGACGCCCTGGCGCACCTCGCCTGGCACGACGCGCTGACCGGGCTGCCCAATCGCATGCATTTCCAGCAGGGACTGGAAGAGGCGCTGCAGGAGATCACGCAGGGGGTCGCGGTGATGTCGATCGACCTCGACGACTTCAAGCAGGTGAACGACACGCTGGGCCACCAGGCCGGCGACCGGCTGCTGCGCGAAGCTGCGGGGCGGCTGGCCGCCTGCGCGGGCGAGCAGGGACTGGTGGCGCGGCTGGGCGGCGACGAGTTCGCGCTCCTGCAGCGGGCCTGCTCGCGGGAAGACGCGGCGCAGCTCGCCCGGAGGATCCTCGCCGCAATCGCTTCCCCCTTCGTCATCGAGGGCGAGACCGTGCATATCGGCGCCAGCATCGGCATAGCCGAGGCCCCGCGGGACGGCACCACGGGCGAAAGCCTGCTGCATTCGGCCGACGTGGCGCTCTACCGCGTCAAGGCCAGCAAGGGCCGCAACTTCCGCTTCTTCGAGCTGGCGATGGACGAGGAACTGCGACAACGGCGCGACATGAAGCGGGACCTCGCGCTGGCGCTTCACCGAAACGAACTGTGGGTCGTGTTCCAGCCACAGGTGGACATGGCGCAGAGCCGGCTCACCGGCTTCGAGGCGCTGCTGCGCTGGACCAGCGGGACGCGGGGCGCGGTGTCGCCGATGCAGTTCGTTCCCCTCGCGGAAGAGAGCGGGCTGATCGACGAGATTGGCGCGTTCGTCCTGGAAAGGGCCTGCGCCGAGGCAGCGCAATGGCCAAGCCATGTGTCGGTGGCAGTCAACATCTCGGCGACGCAGTTCCGCAACCACGCGGTCGTGGGCACGGTGAGCGAGGCGTTGCGGCGGACGGGTCTGGCGCCGCGGCGGCTGGAACTCGAGATCACCGAGTCCGTGCTGTTCGACGAAAGCGCCGAGGCCGTGGCGGCGCTGCGCGAGTTGCACGACATGGGCATACGCGTTGCGCTCGATGACTTCGGCACAGGCTATTCGTCACTGAGCTACCTGCGCCGCTTTCCGTTCGACAAGATCAAGATCGATCGCTCCTTCATCACCGACCTGCCGGCAGCCGAGGACTCGCGCGCCATCGTCAGCGCCATCATCGGCCTCGGGAAGTCGCTGAACACGCGGGTGACCGCGGAAGGGGTGGAGACCTGGGAGCAATTGCTGATGCTCCGGGGCGAGGGCTGCAACGAAGCGCAGGGGTACCTCTTCAGCCCGCCGGTACCGACCGAAGTAGCCCGACGCATGGCGCAGACGGGGCTCGTGGCGCCGCCACAGCCGGAAATGCCGGAACTGAGGCAAGCGTAGGACAGTCGAACTCGGCAGTCGAACTCGGCAAGAACCAAAGTTTAACCCCTACCGACTAGCGTCGCCCGACATTCCCCCGGCGTCACGGGTACAAATGTTTGAGAAACAGGTCCTCGCCACTTCTTCGGAGTCTCTTGCACTCGTTGAACCGGCACCGACAATCACCGATGCCGAGCGCGCTCTGCAACTTGTGCAGCAGCACGAGGGCTACAGCCAGTGGAAGATCATCTTCCCCGGCACGGTAATCCTTTCCGCCCAACTGGCAGAACTCTACGACCTTGCCGCAGGCAGGCCGGTGCCGCTGCAGGACATGGTCAGACTCTACCACGCCGAGGACCGCGGCAAGCTGCTGAGCCTGATCGCCCAGACGCTGCAGGACCGGCGCGGCTTCCGCTGCCGGCTGCGGGTCGAAGGCCGCGACGGTCAGTTGCGCATGGTCGAGACCATCGCCGACCTGCGGGTGCGCGACGGCCGGGTGACCGAACTCTTCGGGCTCAGCCGGGATGTCACGGCTGAGATGGAGGCCGAACTCCGGATCGAAGGCCGGATGCAACTGGTGCAGGACATGGTCGGCACCCTGCCCGCGCCGATCGCCATCGTCGACGCCCGGATGCGGGTGATGGACTGCTCGGTCCACTGGCTCAAGGCGCACCGGTTCATGGAGCGGCGCGAAGTGGTGGGCAAGACGCTGCAGCAGCTCTTCCCCGACATGCCCCAGGACCAGCTCAGCGAGTATGAGGCGGCGCTCAAGGGGCAGACGATCAAGACGCGCCGCACCTTCACCAGTCCCAGCACCGGGGCGCCGGTGCAGTTCGCCACGGTGATCGCTCCGTGGTTCATTGCCGATCGCAAGGTGGGAGGATTCACCCTGACGATCGGCTGGTCCGAGATCGCGACCGTCAAGGGGACGGCACCCGATACCGAGGTAATGGAGGGGTTCGAAGGCGGGCTTCTCGACATGCTGAAGCAGGTGGTCTGAGCCGGCCCGGGAGCCAGTTGCCGCCCCCCTCCTGGAGCGGAACCCCGCCTTCGGGCCACGCATCCCGGGATGGGTTGCGGTTGACCGGTTTTTGACCGATTGAAGCGGCATGAAGCTTCCGGAACTCCCCATCGACGACGTCCTGCCGGAGCTGTCGGCTGCGCTGGAGGCCGGAGCCTGCGCCGTGCTGGTGGCGCCCCCTGGAGCGGGCAAGACGACGCGAGTGCCGCTGGCGCTGCTCGAGGCCAGCTGGCGCGGCGACGGCCGGATCGTGATGCTCGAGCCGCGGCGGCTCGCGGCGCGGGCGGCGGCCCGGCGGATGGCGCAAAGCCTCGGCGAAGAGGTCGGTGCGACGGTCGGCTACCGCGTCCGGCTCGACGCCAGGGTTTCGGCGCGGACACGGATCGAGGTGGTGACCGAAGGCGTCTTCACCCGGATGATCCTCGATGACCCCGAACTCACCGGCGTTGCAGCCGTACTGTTCGACGAATTCCATGAACGCAGCCTCGACGCCGATCTCGGGCTGGCGCTGGCGCTCGATGCGGCGGCGCTGCGCGACGACCTGCGCGTGCTGGTGATGTCGGCGACCATCGATGGGGCGCGCGTCGCCCGGCTCCTCGACGGGGCGCCGGTGGTGGTTTCGGAAGGCCGGGCCTATCCGGTTGAGACGATCTGGCGGGACCGCGATCCGCTGCTCAGGATGGAGGACCAGCTCACTGGCGTGGTGCTGGAGGCGCTGTCGCAGCAGCCGGGCTCGGCGCTGGTGTTCCTGCCGGGACAGGCGGAAATCTCGCGTGTCGCCGAACGGCTGGCGGGTCGCGTACCGGGCGACGTGGACATCGCGCCGCTCCATGGACAGCTGACGCCCGAAGAACAGGACCGGGCGGTGCAGCCGGCGCGGCCGGGGCGGCGCAAGGTGGTGCTGGCGACCTCGATCGCCGAGACCTCGCTGACCATCGAAGGGGTACGGATCGTCGTCGACTCCGGGCTGCGCCGCGCGCCGGCCTACGAGCCGGCGACTGGGCTCACGGTGCTCGAGACGCGACGGGTGTCGCGCGCCTCGGCCGACCAGCGGCGGGGACGTGCCGGCCGTGTCGAGCCGGGTGTCTGCTACCGGCTGTGGAGTGAGGGCCAGCATGCGGCGCTCGCCGCCTTCGATGCGCCCGAGATGCTGGAGGCCGACCTCTCCGGACTGGTGCTCGAGCTCGCGGCATGGGGGGTGACCGATCCCGGACAGTTGCGCTTCCTCGACCCGCCGCCGGCCCCCGCCTGGGCCGAGGCGGTGGCGCTGCTGCGGGGACTGGAGGCGCTCGACGGCGAGGGGAGGATCACCACCGAAGGCAAGGCGCTGGCGCGGTTGCCGCTCCACCCGCGGCTCGCGCACATGATCCATCGCGCTGCCGACGAGGACGACGCATTGACCGCGGCTGAACTTGCCGTGCTGCTCAACGAACGCGGGCTGGGCGGCGACGGCACGGACCTCGCGCACCGGCTCGAACGGTTCGGACGCGAGCGCGGCCGGCGTGCCGACGAGGCCCGCGGGCTCGCCCGACGCTGGGCCCAGATGGTTGGCAACACCGGCAAGGGCGGCGAGGCGGGACGACACCTCGCCCGGGCCTATCCCGACCGGGTGGCGCAGCAGGCCGGGGCGCGCGGTCGCTACCGGCTGGCCAATGGCAGGCAGGCCAGCCTCGAGGAGACCGATGCGCTCGCGGCGTCCCCCTATCTCGTCGTGGCCGAGGTGACCGGCGCGGCGGCGACGGGACGGATCCGTTCGGCCGTGGCGATCGCAAGAGAGACGGTGGAGGAGCTGTTCGCGGGCCAGATCGTCGACGAGGCCGTGATGGCGTTCGACCGTGGATCACGGAGCGTGCGCGCGCGGCGGATACGCCGCCTCGGGGCGCTGCGGCTCGAGGAGGCGCCGGTAGCGATCACCGACCCGGAGGCGGCGGCGCGGGCCCTCGCCGCGGGCATCGCGGCGCTGGGGATCGGGCAGTTGCCGTGGACCAGGGAGCAGAAGGCGCTGCGCGAGCGGTCGAGCTACCTGCGCTCGAAGGCAGGCGAGGAATGGCCGGACCTCTCCGATGCTGCCCTCGGTGCCGACGTCGACTGGCTGGTGTCGTCGATCACCGGTCGCACCGCGCTGGGGGAGATCACGGCGGAGGACCTGGGCGCGGCGCTCGAGAGCCTGCTGCCCTGGGGCCGGCGGCAGGAAATGGAGCGGCTGCTGCCGAGCCATTTCGATGCCCCGTCGGGCTCGCGGCTGCCGATCGACTACGGCGCCGAAAACGGCCCGGCCCTCGAAGTCCGCGTGCAGGAGCTGTTCGGGCTCGACCGTCATCCAAGCGTGGCGGGCGGGCGAGTGCCGCTGCTGCTGGTGCTGCTCTCGCCAGCGCACCGGCCGATCCAGACGACGCGTGACCTGCCCGGGTTCTGGCGCGGAAGCTGGAAGGACGTGGCCAGGGACCTCAGGGGCCGCTACCCTCGGCACTACTGGCCGGAGAACCCGCTGGAGGCGGCCGCGACGGCACGGGCGAAACCGAGGGGAACGTAAGGAGCGGCGATGTTCGGCTGGGGGCGGCAACGGATCCGGAGCGCGGCGTGCTACCTGCGCGACGGAAAGCTCTACCTGCACTCCTCCTCCCTTGCCGCCGCAGGGTTCTGGACCGCGACACCGCCGTGGCTGGTCGTCGACCCGGCCGATGTCGAGGGGTTGAGCAGGGCCATCGACGCGGCACTGGCCGGCTCCAGGGCGAGAGTTCGCACGCCGGACCGCGATACCCCGGTGCTGGCACCACTCTATGAACTGGCGGGCGTCAAGAGCTGGAGCCGGTTCGTCGCGGGCACCCGGTCGGTGACGATAGAGCAGGCCGGCGCGGTGCGGACGTTCACCCCGATGCGCAATGCGGGTGCCCGTGGCGGCTTCGAGGGGCTGCCGGAGCTGGCGTTCGAAGGGCGGGCCGATGAGGCGAGCGGGCCGGCGCTGCGCAGGGCGCTCGAACTGGCGCGGGCGGACTAGGCTGGTCCAGCGGCCTTCAGCACAGCGAGGAACTCGGTGCCGTAGCGCTTGAGCTTGGATTCCCCGACGCCGGAGATGGTCGCGAGCTCGGCCATGGTCTGGGGCCGGTCAATAGCCATTTCGCGCAGCGTGGTGTCGTGGAAGACGACGTAGGGTGGCACCCCCTGCGACTTGGCGATCTGGGCGCGCTCGGCACGCAGTGCATCGAACAGGGCCTGCGCCGGGCCCGGGAGGACGACGGCGCGCTCGAGGCCGCGGCGGGTTTCCGTGGCCCGGCGGGGACGGTCGCGGCGGAAGGTGACCTTGCGTTCGCCCTTGAATACCGGGCGGGCCGCCTCGGTGAGATGCAGGGCGCCAAAGGCGTGGTCGACAGTGATGAGCCCCATGGCGGTGAGCTGGCGGAACACCGACTGCCAGGAGCGCTGGTCGAGGTCCTTGCCCTGGCCGAAGACCGGCTGCTGGTGGTGGGAAAACTGGGTGACCTTGTCGGTGACCTTGCCGACCAGCACGTCGATGACATGCCCCGCGCCGAAACGCTGGCCAGTGCGATAGACGGCAGCCAGGGCCTTGATGGCGGCGTCCGAGCCGTCCCAGGTCTCGACCGGCAAGAGGCAGGTGTCACAGTTGCCGCAATTGCCGTCATGAACCTCGCCGAAATGGGCGAGGATCGACTTGCGCCGGCACTCGGGCGTTTCGCAGACGGCGAGCAGCGCGGTGAGCTTGGACTGTTCGACGCGCTTCACCTCGTCGGGCGCATTGCCCTCATCGATCATGCGGCGGCGCTGGGCGACGTCGCTCATGCCGTAGCACATCCAGGCTTCGGCCGGCAGGCCGTCGCGGCCGGCACGGCCGGTCTCCTGGTAATAGGCCTCGATCGAGGATGGCAGGTCCATGTGCGCGACGTAGCGCACGTCGGGCTTGTCGATACCCATGCCGAAGGCGACGGTGGCGACGAGGCAGAGCGAGTCTTCCTTGAGGAAGGCGTCCTGGTTGGCGGCCCGATCGCGGGCATTCATGCCGGCGTGATAGGGCAGCGCGCGGATGCCCTGCTTGTTCAGCCACTCGGCGGTGCTGTCGACCTTGGCGCGCGACAGGCAATAGACGATGCCCGAGTTGCCGGCGTGGCGGGCGAGAAAGCTCTTCAGCTGGGCCCGGGCATTGTCGCGCTCGACGATCGTGTAGCTGATGTTGGGGCGGTCGAAGCTGGTGGTGAAGACGCGGGCCTCGCCGAGGCCGAGGCGCTGGATGATATCCTCGCGCGTTACCGGATCGGCCGTGGCGGTGAGCGCGATGCGCGGCACTTCCGGGTAGTCGGCGGCAAGGTTGCAGAGTTCACGGTACTCAGGGCGGAAATCGTGGCCCCACTGGCTGACGCAGTGCGCCTCGTCGATGGCGATGAGCGAGATGGGCACGCCATGCATCATGGACTTGAAGCCGGGCAGGACAATGCGCTCGGGCGCGACATAAAGCAGGTCCAGCTTGCCGGCCTTGAGGTCGCGGAAGGTGCGGGAGGATTCCTCGGCGCTGATCGAGGAGTTGAGAGTGGCGGCATTGACGCCCGCCTGGCGCAACGCCTCGACCTGGTCACGCATCAGCGCAATGAGCGGCGACACGACGATGCCGACACCACGGCGGGCCAGCGCCGGCACCTGAAAGCACATCGACTTTCCAGCGCCCGTCGGAAAGAGAACGACAGCATCGCCGCCGGCCGTGACGTGACGGACGACATCTTCCTGCTGGCCCCGGAAAGACTGGTGACCGAAGACCGAGCGAAGGATTTCCGCCGGATCGTGCGGGGTGTCGAACAGCGACTCAAGCATGGCGTCATAGAGTCGGATGGCACCCGGGCGGGTCAAGGGTTTGTTAGGAACGTGAAGGGTGGCCGGGGACTCCGGCCACCCCGTCCGACTATTCCGCCTCGACGAACGCCAGCGCGGTCTCGGCGAGCCGGGGGTCGGACATCATGGTGTAGTGGGTGACGCCGGGGAGGATGGCGAGACGGTTCTGGTTCATGCCCGAACCATCCCAGAGCGCGTCCTGCCTGCCGCCGCCGAGCAGTTCGAAGAACCTGGCGACGTGCGAAGTGCGGACGGCGTCCCAGTCGCCGAAGACAAGCATGGTGGGCACGCTGAGGCCGGGGATTTCGGCGGACCAGTCGTAGTCCTCGCCCATGTACTTCATCTGGGCGATCAGCCTGGGAAAGTTCGTCTCCGGATCGGGGTTGGCCACGGCGAAGGCCTCGTAGAGCGGGGTACCCTTCATGACCTCGGCCGGCGTGCTGTCGAGCGAGCGCATGCCCTGCTGGTTGTAGTCGTGCCAGCCGGAAAATGCGTAGGGGGCGGAGGCGACGACCAGCCGGTCGACCAGTTCGGGGTGGTCGAGCGCGAGCCGCAGGGCAACCGTGCCGCCCATCGAGTACCCCACCACGTCGACCGTGTCGTGCCCGAGGGCGCGGATGACGGCCGCGACGTCATCCGCCATGGCCTCGAAACTCATTGGCCGATCAAGCGGACCGGTGTGGCCGTGGCCCTGCTGCTCGATGCCGATGACCTCGCGGCCCTGGGCAAGGCGGGAGAGCACCGGGCCGAATACGTCCACGGTCATCAGCCCCCCGTGCAGGAGGACCAGCGGCTTGCCGCTGCCATAGGTGGCGTACCAGACCTGGCCGCCGGTGACGGGAACGAAGCCGGTTGTGGTGGGAGTGAGCATGTCGGTGTCTCCTTGTTGGGCAATGGCCGGCAGGGCGAGAGCAAAGCCGGAGAACATGGCGAGGGCAAGCAGGGTTCGTCTGAGCATGGCCGGTCCTTTCGGGCATGGCTTCGCCGGTCCCGGGAAGAACGGGCGGCGAGTGGTTGGGGGATGAAGTGGCTGTCAGGCGGATCAGCCGGAGGCGGGGTCGTTCGGCGTCATGGCGCACCTTCCGCAAGAAGCCCGGCGAGCTTGTCCCAACTCTGAAGCGTTCCTTCGGCGAAGCCGCGCCGCACCACCGCCTGCTTTTCAGCAGGGGTATCGAAGAAGGCCTCGAGCCTGAGCAGCGTGGTCCCATCCCCGCGATCGGCGAAGGTGATGGCGCGCAGGAAGCTCGGTGGCGGGTTTCCGTCGAAGACGGCGTCCGAGAGCTGACGATTGCGATAGACGATCCGCTCGGGCTCGACGATCTCGATGAACTCGCTGTCGGCGGGATAGTCGCGCCCGTCGGGGCCGCGCATCACGTGGTACCAGCGTCCACCGGGCCGGAAGTCCAGCTCGACCACCGGGCTGGTGAAGCCCTCCGGGCCCCACCATCGGCTGAGGTGGTAGGGGTCGGAGAACATCTTCCAGACCAGCGCCCGCGGGGCGGCAAGTACGCGCTCGAGCTCGAGCCGGCGGTCATCCGATACGGTGGCGAGGCCGGCGATCATCGGGGGACGACTCCCTGCGCGAGTTCGGCGAGGATTTCGTCCATGACGTTGAGGCCGTGGCGCATGCCCTTTTCCATGCCGGATGCGACCATGCCATCGCGGTCCTCGATGCTGTCGTAGTTCGAAACCGAGCGGTAGTGAGTGATCTCGCCATCGGCTTCGAACGTGTGGGTCTCGAGGAGGGTCTTGCCGAAGAACATGTTCTCCATGCCGAACGTCCAGACGAACTTCTCCGGCGCCACGACCTCGCGGTACTCGCCCAGGAAGATATAGACGTTGCCGTCCGGATCGTGTGACTCGATGCGCCACCGGCCGCCGGGACGCACGTCGAAATCGGTGATGACGTTCCTCTGTCCGGCGGTCCCCCACCAGCGCGCGACGTGCTCGCGCTCCGTCATCACCTTGAAGACCAGGGCACGCGGGGCGGCGAAGTCGCGGGTGGCGATGACGACCGGCTCATTGGCCGGTGCTTCGATCAACAGGTCCCTCAGTATCATTGTCGACTCCTTCAGTTGAGCAAGGTAGGCAGCGAGGCGATCGAGGCTTTCGTCGAACGACCGCCAGTAGAGGACGAACCAGTGCCGCGTGCCGGCGCCCTGCCCGCGCCCGGACAAAGCTTCGCCATGCCGCTCCCGGACACGGTCCGAAAGCGCGATGATCCTGGGTCGTTCCATTTGATTCGCCCGTAGCGCGAGGGCTAGTTCCTCGCGCCGCCCGGGTCTCCCTTCTGCAGTTCGGCGAGGTAGTCGCCCAGCCGGTCGAGGCTTTCGTCCCAGAACCGGCGGTAGTTCTCGACCCAGTCGGCGACCTCGGCCATCGGGGCGGCCTCGAGCCGGCAGGGACGCCACTGGGCCTCCTTGCCGCGTGAGATGAGGCCGGCGTTCTCCAGCACCTTCAGATGCTTGCTCACCGCGGCCAGCGACATGTCGTAGGGCTCGGCAAGCTCGCTCACCGTCGCCTCACCCTGCGAGAGGCGCGCGAGGATGCCACGGCGGGTGGGATCGGCGAGGGCCGAGAGCGTGGTGGAGAGGCGGTCAGTCATTTCAGTCTCATGATCATTCGGCGGCGATGCGCATGTCGCCGATACCGGTAAAGAAGTCGATCAGCACGGGGGCCACAAGCTCGGCCGCCGCATCGTGACTCTGGCCCGGAAGCGAGGCGAAACGCGCGCCCGGGATGTTCTCGCGCAGCAGCCGGACGGGTTCGCGGAGCTGCTTGAAGGTCTTGTCGCCGGAGATGACGATGGTCGGCACGCGGATGGAGCGAGCCACCTCGGTCGGGAAGCCGTAACCTTCCATGATGGAGAGGTCGTGCGGCAGGCTAGGCGCATTGTGCATCATCGCCTTCCAGCCTGGGTTGAGCCGCATCAGCGGCATCATGAATACCGGCATGCCGATCATCTTGACCATGAAAAGCTTCGCCAGCGCCGGACGTCGGTCC
>JAEYZJ010000049.1 GCA_023430705.1 Pseudomonadota bacterium
CACTCCTCGCCGCCATCGCGATGCGCGAGAAACTGGCCCAGCTCAACGCGGCCGACGCCTTCGGCCTGCGCGCGTCGCGCGCTCCGGTCGAAACGCTGGGCATCGGTATCGGGCTCTGTTCGGGCGAGGCGCTGGTTGGCAACATGGGGCTCGAGACGCGCTTCGACTATTCGGCGCTCGGCGACACGGTGAACGTCGCGAGCCGGGTGGAAAGCGCCTGCAAGGATGTCGGCTACGACATCCTGTGCGCCGAGCCGACCTGTCTCGCGGCGCCGCACTTCGCGCTCCTCGAAGCGGGGGCCCTGGCGCTCAAGGGCAAGGCCGAGCGGGTGCCGATCTACCTCGTGGTCGGCGACGACGAACTGGCGCGGACGGGTGCGTTCCTGCTGCTGCGCACAGCGCATGCCAAGGTGCTCGACGGCCTGCGGGGCGGCAAGGACGTGCGCGGCGGCATCGCCGAGTGCCTCGCGCTCGCGGGCCAGGTGGAGCCTGGACTGACGCGCTTTTACGAGTTGCTGGCGGGCCGGCGCGCCGACTTCGAAGTCTCGGAGACGCTGCAGCCGCTGACGCCGGACGTCGCGGCGCAGTAGGCGGCTACTTCGCCTTGCGTGTCACTGCGACCGCGGCGCGGGGTTTCGTGGCTTTCTTCGCGGCTCGGGGCTCGGCAGCCTTTACCGCCCTGGGCCTGGCAGCCTTCGCTGCGGGCTTCTCCATCCCGTTGGCGGCCTTGGTCTTCGCCGGTTTCGCTGCCCCGTTGCCCTCCCCGGCCGCGGCCTTGCTGGCCTCGCCGTGGGCGAGATGCCAGTAGTGATCGTGCCGGCCATCAGGGCGGCCGTCGGCCTCCCACATGAAGTAGGCGCGCTGGCGGATGGCGTCTTCGCTGACCGTTTCGGCCGGCGGGGCGGTCTTGGACTTGGCAGGCATCGGTCGGTCCCTCGCGAAGCGGGGGGCGCCGGGATGGCGCACCACCCTCATTCAGACGTGGAGGCAGGCTAGCAGCAGCACGCCGCACGGCGAAGCCCCTCCACCGCAAACGAGCTATGAACGCCGGCCGCACACCCCGGTTCCGCCCGGCGGCAAGCAGGGCTAAGCTCCTGCCCTCAAGCGGCAGGAGGCGTGGATGAGCCGAGCGTACGACGCCATCGTCATCGGGGGCGGGCAGGCCGGTCCCTTCCTTGCGGCGCGGCTGGCGGGGGCGGGCCAGCGGACGGCCCTGATCGAGCGGCGCCACATGGGCGGCACCTGCGTCAACGATGGTTGCCAGCCGACCAAGACTATGGTGGCGAGTGCGCGCGTCGCCTATCTCGCGCGCCGGGCGGCCGATTTCGGCGTCAGCACCGGTCCGGTCGGTGTCGACATGGCGGCGGTGAAGGCGCGCAAGGACAAGATCGTGCTCGCCTCGCGCGAGGGGCTCGACAGCTGGATGGAGGGGACCGAGAACCTCAGCGTGCTGCGCGGCTCGGCCGCCTTCACCGGTCCCGGCAGCGTCGAGGTCAACGGGATCGAGATCGGGGGCACCCGGATCTTCCTCAACACGGGGGCGCGGGCGGTGGTGCCCGGATGGGCCGAGGGCGTGCCCTATCTCACCAACACCTCGATCCTCGAGCTCGACACGCTGCCGCGGCACCTCGTCATCGTCGGCGGTTCCTATGTCGGGCTCGAGTTCGCGCAGATGTTCCGGCGCTTCGGGTCCGAGGTGACGGTGCTGGCGCGCGGACGGCTGGCGGCGCGGGAAGACGGGGACGTGCAGGAAGCGATCGAGCAGATCCTCGAGGGAGAGGGCATCCGGATCGTCACCGGGGCCGGAGAGATGTCGGCCGAAACGCGCGGCGAGGAGATCGCGGTGCGCCACGAGAAGGGCGAGGTCACGGGGAGCCACCTGCTACTTGCGGTCGGGCGGCAGCCCAATGTCGAGGACCTGCGGCTCGAGCGGGCCGGAGTGAAGCTCGACGGGCGCGGCTATATCGCGGTCGACGACACGCTGAGGACCAACGTGCCGCACGTCTATGCGCTGGGCGACGTGAACGGGCGCGGCGCCTTCACGCATACCTCCTACAACGACTTCGAGATCGTGTCGCAGAACCTCCTCGACGGCGCCGACCGGCGGGTCAGCGAGCGGGTCCCGGCCTATGCGATGTATATCGATCCGCCGCTGGGGCGGGCGGGCATGTCGGAAGCACAGGTGCGGGCGTCGGGGCGCGAGGTGCTGGTCGCCGTCCGCCCGATGACGAAGGTCAGTCGCGCCACCGAGCGGGCCGAGACGCTCGGCTTCATGAAGGTGTTCGCCGACGCCCGGACGCGCCGGATCCTCGGGGTGGCGCTGCTCGGCATCGAGGCCGACGAGGTCATGCAGTCGCTGCTCGAGGCGATGAAGGCGGGGACGAGCGTCGACACCATCATCGGCACCATGCATGTGCACCCGACGGTGAGCGAGCTGGTGCCGACACTGCTGCAGGACCTCAAGCCGCTGGCATGACGGGCTGGCCGTACGGCCGAAGTCGCAGCAGCGCCATGCCCTTGCCGCAACCGGAGCAAAATCTTCTGGCCAAATTGACTTCGATGTCATGCGAATCGAAGGTGGCGGCAATGGGAGACGTTCAGGTCAGCGACACGGTGCTTTCGTTCCGGCTCAAGCGGGCCGAGGAGTTCGCCCGGCAGTGGCGGATCAATGCCCGCAGGCTGCAGTCGCTCGCCAGCAATCCGCACACCCCGGACTCGCTGCGCTCCGATGCCCTGAGCGAGGCCCGGTCGGCGGCCGAGATCGTCGGCAGGCGCGCCGGGGAGATGGCGGAGTTCGCGCGCTCGCGCGGGTTTGCCAGCTGGGAAGCGGACCCGCTGGTGGCCCCGGTGGTGGTCGAGATCCGCGCCGTCGAGAACGCGCTGAACCATGCCGTGGAGGCGCTGGGCGGGAGCTAGGGGACCAGTCCCTATTCCCCGTGCGGCATGGCGCCGGTGCGGACGATCGGGATGGTTTCCTTGTCGGGCAGGGGGACCGGGGGCATTTCGGAGAAGGTGAGGCTCGAGGGATCGCCGATGCTGCCGAAGCCTTCGCCGCCGCCCTGGCCCCCGTGGTCGGAGCCGCCGCCCTCGAGGCTCACGAGTTCATCGGCCTTCTCAAGGGGGTTCATGTCCCTGGCTGCTTCTTCCGCGCTGGTCGCCTCGAACTGGCCGAGCACCTTGCCGCCGCCGTCGATCTGCTGCTGCGCCGTCGCCACGTCGCTCGCCGTCTCGACCTCGTAGGGAACCTCGAAGGCGCGGGGCGGGGAGATGACCACCTGGCGGTCGTCCACCTCCTCGACCCAGAGGTAGATGCGGCCGGGGAGGTTGCGGAGCTTGTCGGGCTCGACGATGCGGGTCGCGAGCAGGCTGAAGCGGGCCGGCATGCGGTCGGGCGAAGCCCAGCCGATGAGGCCGGTCATGGCGAAATAGAGCACCAGCACCGATCCCAGCGTCAGGACGATCGTTGCCGCCTTCACCCACCAGCGCCAGAGCGAGAAGATGTTGAGGCTGACGAGCAGCAGGGCCAGCAGCAGGAAGAGGGCGATCGAGCCGGTGATGACGAGCGGGTTCATGCCGGTCAGCCCTTGCGCACGGCCTGGATCAGCGACACCGGCACGGTGTTGATGTCGCTCACGCTGCCGTCGGCGCCGACAGTGAAGCGGATGACGGTCTTCTCGTCGCCTTTCCGTTCGAGCACCAGGGTGTCGTAGTAGACGACCGAGACCCTGGGGTTGATCTTTTCGACCTTCACCGTCACCGGCACGGCGGCGCTCGAGGGGTTGGTGTAGTGGTAGACGTTGACGATGTACTCGCCCGGCAGGATGCCGCGGATGCTCACCGTCTCCTGGTTCAGCGACACGTGGTGGGTGACGCCGTTGACGGTCACCTCGTCCAGATAGTTGCCGCGGTCGTCGCGATCGAGCGTGATGAAGCCCTTGGCCATCGAGTGGTACCAGACCACGTCGCCGCTCGGCCCCTGCACGTAGGTGTCGATGTCGTCGTCGTTGTCGTCCGGCCAGGTCGTGGTGATGATGAACTCGGCATTGGTATCGATGATGCCCGACTTGGCGTCGGGGCGGATCAGCGCGAAGGCCACGAACACCATCATCGCGAAGCCGAGCAGCGCGTTGAACAGGATGTCGGTGAACGGAACGAAGGTGCCGTCGTCGCTTTCCGAGCCGGTGAAGAGACTAGGCCCGTCCATCGCTGCCCTTCTCGATCGCGGGCACGAGGTGGATATCGCTGACTTCGGCGATGGACGAGAACAGTTCGCCAATGGCCTCGTCGAGCTGGAAGTACTCGAACTTAAGGACCAGCGCGGCGGCAATGCCGGAGACGGTGACGTTGAGCGCCACGGCCATGCCGCCGGTCATCCCGGCGAGGGCGCCGCGCAGCGTCTCGGCCTCGAACGAGGAGAGCCCGGAAATGGGGATCAGCATCAGGATGAAGCCGA
>JAEYZJ010000255.1 GCA_023430705.1 Pseudomonadota bacterium
CGGAACACGTCGGTCATCTCGCCGGTGGCGAGACGGGTCTTGACGATGTTGTCGCCCTCGCCGCCGCCGGGACGGGTTTCGATGTCGATCCTGATGCCCGGGTTCTCGGCCTCGAATGCGGCCTTGAGGCCCTCGGCGGTGGCAACGTTGGTCGGGTTGTCGTCGACGAGATAGGTGAGGGTCACGACGTCCTGGGCGAAGGCCGGCGCGAGGCCGACCGAGAGCAGCGCGGTGGCGGCAAGCAGGGCTCGCCGGGTCATCGAAAGTGTCATTTCAGTCCTCCCTTGGCCGGACATGCCGGCGCTTGAATGCGTAGTCCCGGACGGTTCCTCCACCGTCAGGGCTTGCTGATCCGGAACGTCACGATGTGTTGTCCGGGCGCGAGCAGGCTGCGCGCCTTGCCGTCGGTGCCGCGTTCGCTGACGGCGATGCCGTCGACGAGCGCGTCCCGATAGAGCGGAGAAAGCACGAGGGTGCCGCTGGCGCCCTCGGGTACGGTCACCTCGTAGGTCACGGCGTCGCCGTCGACGCTCCAGCGCGCTTCGATGCGGCCGGCGGCGGAGTCGTGCGCTGCGGCGACCGGCGACAACGCGGGCACGACGGTGGGCTCGAAGACGATGTGCTTGAAGCCGGGCAGGGCGGGATCGGGGCGGAAACCGGCGACGCCCTCCAGCAGCCACTGGCAGACGGCGCCGTAGGCATAGTGGTTGTAGGAGTTCATCTGGGGGTCGAAGGCGATGCCGTCCTCGTTGAGGGCGTTCCAGCGCTCCCAGATCGTGGTGGCCCCCATCTTCACCTGGAACAGCCAGCCGGGCAGGCCCTCCTGCAGGAAGACCGAGGCGGCGAGGTCGGGCTCGCCGATCTTGACCAGCGCCGGCAGCAGCGCCGGCGTGCCGATGAAACCGGTGCCGATGCGGCCCTGGGCGCGTGCGACCGTTTCCTTGAAGTAAGCCTTCGCCGCAGCCTGGTGCTCGGCGGGGATGAGGTCCCACAGGAAGGCCAGGGCGTAGGAGGTCTGGTCGTTGTAGCCGATGCGTCCCGACGCGGTGATGAACTCGCGCTGGAAGGCCTTCTTCACCTCGGCGGCGCGCTCGTGGAGACGTCTGGCCTGCTCGGCGTCGCCGATGGTTTCGGCCACCCTGGCGGTCAGATGGGACGAGATGTAGAGGTAGATGGTCGCGGCAGCGTCGTCGCCGATCGTTGGGTAGGGCTTGGCGAAATCGCCCTGGGGCTGAAGCCAGTCCCCGAAGGTGAAGCCGCGGCCACTAAGGCCGGCGGGCGGGCGGACGATCGGGCCGTTACTGATCGACCAGACGAAGTCGTTCCAGCGGACCATGGCCGGCAGCGCTTCCTCGAGGATGCCCTTGTCGCCGTAGTGGGCATAGAGGGTCCACGGGACAACGCAGATCGCATCGCCCCAGCCGGTGGAGCCGAAGAAGCCGGGGACGATGTCCTCGTGATTGCGGCTCGGATCCGGCACGACATGCGGGATGGCCCCATCCGGGCGCTGGTCGGCGATCATGTCGCGGACGTACTTCACGAGGATGGCGTGGCTGTCGTGCAGGTAGCACGCCGTCGGCGCGAAGACCTGCGCATCACCGGTCCAGCCGAGCCGTTCGTCGCGCTGCGGGCAGTCGGTCGGCACGTCGATGAAGTTGGAGCGCTGCGACCAGACGGTGTTCTCAACCAGCCGGTCGACCAGCGGATTGGCCGAGCTGAAGGTCGCCGTGCGGGTCGTGGCGGAACTGATGGGGATCATCTCGATCGCGGTGATCCGGGCCTCGCCCTCGATGGCGATGCGGGCGTACCGGAAGCCGAAGAAGGTGAAGGTCGGGCGATAGCTTTCGGGTCCGCCGCCCTTGAGCACGTATTCGACGCGCGCCTCGGCCGATCGCATGCTCTCGCGGTCGAACTCGCCCAGGTGGTTGAGCAGTTCGGCATGCTCGATGACAAGGCGCGCGCCCGCCTTTCCCTCGACGGTGAACGCGACGTAGCCGCCGGCGTTCTGGCCGAAGTCGTAGACGGTGCGTCCCTCGCCATCGGTGAAGGAGTTCACGACGGCCAACCCGGGGAGTTCGTGCACCCCGGCGGTCTCGGCCGGCAGCAGGGTGGACTTGTCGAACGTGTCCAGCACCGAGACCCCGCCGCTGACCGGCGCAGCCTCGGCGCGGGCGTCGTAGTTCTCGCCGTAGTAGATGCCGGACTTCATGATGGGCGCGAGGCCGCTCTGCCAGCTGCCGTCGGTTGCGACGATGATGCCGCCGTCGGCGTCCCGCAGCTCGGCGATGGCGCCGATCCTGTCGCCCCAGGTGTTGAGCAGCTGCTGGCGCGGCCACATCATGCGCGAGCGGTACCAGCCGTCGCCCAGCCAGATGTCGATCGTGTTCTCGCCGGCGCGGAGCAGGTGCCCGACGTCGTAGGTCTGGTAGCTGAGGCGGTCCCAGTAGCTGGTCCAGCCGGGGGTCAGCACATCGTCGCCGACGCGCTGGCCGTTGACGAAGGCGCGATAAAGACCGAGCGCGCTGATGCGCAGGGTGGCGGCGCCTCCGGTGAAGCCGAAGGTCTTGCGCACATAGGACGACGGGGTGCCCACGCCCTGGTCGAGGTCCGGGTGAACCATCTCCGCGGTCCAGTCGGCAGCCACGGGTTCACCGGCCCGGGTGAGCATGGTCTCGTTCACGGCAATCCTCCCATCGGGCTCGTTGCGGCCCTCGGACGGTGTCTTGCGCCGTCCGTTGTGTCACGTTCTACGTAAACCGTTCTACGCGCCGCTTGCAAGCATGTTTCGAGCAGGATCAAGCAAATGATTGCGTGCCAATCCAGAAACGATCAAATTCGTCCAATATCGATCAGGATGGCGATTGGCGCCGGGCTCTGCTAGAAGCGATGCGGCGGCTTGGGGGAAGTATGGCCGAACGCGCAAAATCAGGGTCCGGCCGGATCACCATCAAGACCGTGGCCGCCGATGCGGGGGTCTCTGCCGCCGCCGTGTCGAAGGTGCTGCGCGATGCCTATGGCGTCAGCGACGCGCTGCGCGCGAGGGTGCTGGCCTCGATCGACAAGCTCAACTACCGGCCGCACGCGGCAGCGCGCGCCATGCGCGGGCGCACCTATACCCTGGGCATCCTGTTGCCCGACCTCAGAAACCCCTTCTTCGCGGATATCCTCGCCGGCCTCAACGAAGCGCTTGAGCGTACGCAGTACCAGGCGCTGATAGGCGTGAGCCAGTCGGAGCAGGCGACCGAGATATCGCTGATCGATTCCATCATCGATCGCCAGATGGATGGCCTGATCATGATCGGCCCGCGCATGACGCCCGAGGCTGTGGATCGCGTCGCACTGCAGATCCCCACGGTGATGGTCGGCTACTACTCGCCCCTGGCGCAGACCTACGACACCGTCAACGACGACGACATCCATGGCGCCGAGCTGGTGGTCCGTCACCTGATCGAGAACGGCTACAAGCGCATCTCGATGCTCAGCCTGAAGGTGCCCGCCAACGAGTCGGTCATCATCCACCGCCGCGAGATCGGTTATTCGCAGGCGATGTCGGCGGGGGGGCTGGGCAAGCATATCAATATCGTCCAGTCGCCGCACTCGCAACGCGAGGTGCTGACCACCATCCGCCACCTGCTGCAGGGCCCGAACCGGCCGGAGGCGCTGCTCTGCTGGACCGACGGCATTGCGCTGCAGGCGATCAGCGCCGCGCACGAGCTGGGTCTCGCCGTCCCGAACGACCTCGCCATCGTCGGCTACGACAACACGATCTACTGCGACATGGCGCAGAACAGCCTGACCAGCATCGACCAGTCGGGGCAGGTCCTCGGGCTGCAGGCGGCGCGGTTGCTGATCGAGCGGATCGACGGCCGCCGGCAGGGCGAGCACTTCGTGGTGACGCCGCGGCTGGTCGCGCGCGGCAGTTCGCGGGCACGCCATTCGTAGGCCTTTCCAGCCGCTACCATTCCAGTCATTGATTGCCATCCCATCCACCAAAGTCCTGAGCAATGCCCTTTTTCGACCTGCCGCAGTCCCAGCTCGAAACCTATCGCTCGAGCGCCCTCGCCCCTGCCGATTTCGACAGCTTCTGGGCCGAGACCCTGAGCGCTTCGCGCGCAAAACCGCTGGAGGCGGTGTTCGAGCCGATCGAGACAGGCCTGCGGCTGTTCGACGTGTTCGATGTTACCTTCGCCGGGTTCGGCGGGGATCGGATCAGGGCGTGGTACATCAAGCCGGCCGGCGCTGCGCCGCGGGGCACGGTGGTGAAGTTCATCGGCTATGGCGGCGGGCGCGGCCTGCCGCAGGAGCATCTGCTGTGGCCGGCCACGGGCCGGGCGGTGCTGGTGATGGATACGCGCGGACAGGGCAGCAGCTGGTCACGCGGCGATACGCCCGATCCCGCCGGCTCGGTCGCGGCGCATCCGGGGTTCATGACGCGCGGCATCAACCATCCCGAGGACTACTACTACCGCCGGGTCTACACCGACGGGGTGCGGGCCGTGGACGTGGCGCTGTCGCGGCCCGAGACCGATCCGGACAAGGTCGCGGTGGTCGGCGGCAGCCAGGGCGGGGGCATCGCGATCGCCGTGGCGGGCCTGCATCCGGGGGTGAAGGCGGCCATGCCGGACGTGCCGTTCCTGCAGGATTTCCCGCGGGCCGTCGGGCTGACGACCCGCGACCCCTATGGGGAGATCGTGCGTTACCTCGCGGTGCATCGCGAAAAGTCCGAGCTCGCCTACCGCACGATCAACTATTTCGACGGCGTGCATTTCGCCGCCCGGAGCAAGGCCGCGGCGCTCTACTCGGTGGCGCTGATGGACGATGTGTGCCCACCCTCGACGGTCTATGCCTCGTTCAACGCGTGGGGCGGCCCCAAGGCGATGGAAAGCTACAGCTTCAACAACCATGAGGGTGGCGGCACCTGGCAGGAGAAGGCGCAGGTCGCCTGGCTCGACGGCACGCTGCCGTGACGACGGCGCTGGCCCTCGACTATGCCGATCGGGACGGGGCGGCGGCGCGCCGCCGCTGGGTGCTGTCGCGCATCGCCATCTATGGCGTGCTGTCGCTGTTCGCGCTGGTGTACCTGCTGCCCGGGCTGCTGGTGTTCCTCAACTCGTTCCGCGATGCGGCCGAGGTCAGCCGCAACGGGCTGATCGCGGTGCCGATGAGCTTCTCGCTCGACAACTACGTGAGGGCATGGACGCAGGCCTGTGTCAGCGGCATGTGCCGGGGGCTCGGGCCCAACTTCGTCAACTCGCTGATCATCACCGTGCCGGCGACGATCGCGACGACGATCCTCGGCGCGATGAACGGCTATGTGCTGAGCAAGTGGAAGTTCCCAGGCTCGAACTTCGTGTTCGTGATGATCTTCCTCGGCATCTTCCTGCCGGCGCAGGTGTCGCTGCTGCCATGGGCGTGGATCATCGGCCGGCTGGGGCTCGCCAACAACGTGCTGGGGCTGCTGCTGATCCACACGGTGATGGGGATTTCGTTCGCCACCCTGTTCTGCCGGAATTTCTATGCCGGGCTGCCGGACGAGATCACCAAGGCGGCGCAGATCGACGGCGCCGGCTTCTGGCGCATCTTCTTCAAGGTGCTGATGCCGCTGTCGGGGCCGATCCTCGCCGTCACGGTGATCTGGCAGTTCACCTCGATCTGGAACGAGTACCTGTTCGGCGTGGTGTTTACGTCGGGCATGCAGCAGCCGATCACCGCGGCGATCACCGGGGTGCGGGCGGGCGGTTCGGCTGCGACAGTGATGATGGCGGCGGTGCCGCCGCTTCTGGTGTATCTGGTGGGTGGAAAGTACTTTGTCCGCGGACTCACCCAAGGGGCGTTGAAGTAGCCATGACGGCACGGAACTACGTGATCGACGAGATGATCTCGGCGAAGGCGATCGCTGCGCGCGTGGAGGCGCTGGCGAGGGAAATCTCGACGCACTATGCGGGTACCGACAAGCTCGTGGTCGTGGGGCTGCTGCGCGGCTCGTTCATTTTCATCGCCGACCTCGTGCGTGAACTCGACCTGCCGGTGGAAGTCGATTTCCTCGAGGTATCGAGCTACGGCAACTCGACCGAGTCGAGCCGCGAAGTGCGCATCCTCAAGGACCTGCGCGGCGAGATCGAGGGGCGCGACGTGCTGCTGGTCGAGGATATCGTCGACACCGGCTACACGCTCAAGCATGTGCTCGAGATCCTCAACACGCGGCATCCCAAGCGGATCGAGGTCTGCGCGCTGCTCGACAAGCCGTCGCGCCGCGAGGTCGACGTCAAGGCGCGCTGGATCGGCTTCGAGATCCCCGACCGGTTCGTGGTCGGTTACGGGATCGACTACGCGCAGCGCAACCGCAATCTCGACCACATCGGCGCGGTGCGGTTCACCGACTGAGGCCGGTACCTGCGCCGAAAGCCCGACTGGCCTGGGCCATCGGGGTTTGCTGCAGTCTTGCCGCTCCGGAAAGGTGCGGCATGGGCGGGACTTCGTCCCTGTGCCGGTCGTCCGGCAAACTGTACAAAGGTTGGGACTCTCGCCCCGCCCATTGCGAACGGTCTTTTGGCCGCCGGCACCACGAAGCGATGCAGGAACCGACAAACCCTGGCAGGAACGCCTCCCCACCAGCCCGAACCCCCATCGCGACGCCGCGTAAGCGCCTCGCATCGATGAGGTGAGGCCATTGTAGGGGGCGTGCGGAATGGGGGGACGAGATTTTTCGCGGCAACGCCAAGCCACTGGCGCCCCGACAAGAATCGGTGTCGTCCCGGCGCAGGCCGGGATGACGCCGAAGGGAACTCAGGGCCGGACCGGGCCCTGGCCGGCGCCCGTCGCCTTGATGGCCTCGGCGATGTTGTCGAGGTCGTCGGCGGTGAGCTCGAACGAGGCGGCGTCGATCCAGCCGTCGACCTGGGCCGGGGAGCGGGCGCCGACGATGGCGGCGGTGAGGCCGGGCCAGGCGAGGGTCCAGGCCAGCGCGACCGTGGAGACCGAGGTGCCGCGGCGGTCGGCGACCGGCTTGAGGCTCGCTGCGAGCGCGAGGTTGCGGTCGAGCCGCTCGCCCGTGAACTCGGGGCTGGTCTTGCGCCAGTCGTTGTCGGCAAGGGCGGCGGCGCGTTCGCGGGTGAACGTGCCGGTGAGCAGTCCCGCCTGCATCGGGCTGTAGCAGATGACGCCGGTGCCGTGCTCGGCGCACCAGGGCAGGATCGACTCGGCGGTCTCGCGCTTGATCATCGAGAAGGGCGGCTGCAGCGTCTCGACGTGGCCCATGGCCTCGGCGCGGCCGAGCTGTTCGGCATCGTGGTTGGACAGGCCGATATGCCTGACCTTGCCCTCGGCCTTCAGCTCCAGCATCGTCGCCCAGTAATCCTCGAGCGGCACGTCGTCGGCCGGCCAGTGCACCTGGTAGAGGTCGATGGCCTCGACCTGCAGGCGGCGCAGCGAATTCTCGAGTTCGTTGCGCAGGCTCTCGCGGTTGGCGAAGCGGCGCGGGTTGGAGCCGTCGGGATCGCGGATCACGCCGCCCTTGGTGAAGACATAGGGGCGAGCGTCGGCGGGCAGGTCCCTGAGCGTGCGGCCGATGACCTCCTCGGAGTGGCCCACGCCGTAGGCGGCGGCGGTATCTATCCAGTTGATGCCGAGGTCGACGGCATGGCGGATGGCGGCGGCCGATTCAGCGTCGTCCTGCGGGCCCCACATGTTGCCGCCCATGGCCCAGGCGCCGACGCCGACGCGGGTGATCTCCATGCCGGTCTTGCCGAAGGGGCGGGTAGGCAGTGCGGTCTTCATGCGGGTGGTCCTCCGTAATCCTCGCTGCCATACCAGCATCGCAGGCGGGATCGGGCAACCCAGTCATCCGGCTAACCACCAGCAGGATAGGTCATATCGACTGACCCATAATCCCACTTGATCCGAACCGTACGTTACGGTACGGCTTTGGCAGGACACAGGAGACACCGGTGGCGGTTGCCGTTGCCAACAGCGAAGAGACGTTCACGCCGCGCCAGCAGCAGGTGCTGACGGCCGCGCTCGACCTGCTCGTCGAACAGGGCGACCGCCTGACCATGACCTCGGTGGCGCGGCGGGCTTCGTGCTCGAAGGAAACGCTCTACAA
Organism: Pseudomonadota bacterium; assembly: GCA_023430705.1. Lineage (GTDB taxonomy): Bacteria > Pseudomonadota > Alphaproteobacteria > Rhizobiales > Devosiaceae > Devosia_A. The sequence goes on from JAEYZJ010000255.1 coordinate 8,102, forward strand.
GTGGTTCGGGGACCGCGACGGGCTGTTGACCGCGACGGTGCAGTGGCAGGCCGCCAAGGTGAAGGCTCCGCATGTCGACCGCTGGCGGCTCGACCGGGAATCGCTGCGCCAGAGCATCGAGCAGTTCGCCCGCGACCTGCTCGGCACGATCGTGGGCCAGGTGTCGGTGACGCTCAACCGGCTGGCGATCGGACATGCCGGCGCGGAAAAGCACGGGCTGGGCCAGATCGTGCTCGAGAACGGACCACTGGCCATCCGCAAGCGCCTGAAGCCGGTGCTGGAAGCGGGCCGCGAGGCGCGGCTGCTGCGCTTCGAAAGCTCGGAGGAAGCGTATCGCAGCTTCTTCGGACTGGTGGTTCGCGACGCCCAGATCCGGCTGCTGCTCGGCGAATCCTACAGTCCCGCCGAGGCCGAGATCGCTCGTGACGCCGCCCGGGCCACCGAGCAGTTCCTCAGGATCTATGGGGTGGGGGCTTCGTAGCCTGGCCGACCAACCGGCGCGATTTGCGGACTGGAAGCCAGTTCGTTGCACCGGAAATGAAACGGACATCGCCGCTTCGGCGGGGATGAACCGGTGAATGACGGCACGCAGTGCCAGCACCTTTCGGCCCGAGCGGCCAAAACGCACAACAGGGGAGACCACCATGCGCGTCTATTACGATCGGGATGCCGATCTCAACATCATCAAGTCCAGGAAGGTCGCGATCGTCGGCTACGGCTCGCAGGGCCACGCGCACACGCTGAACCTGCGCGATTCCGGCGTGACCAACATCGTGGTGGCGCTGCGCCCCGGTTCGCCGTCGGCCAAGAAGGCCGAAGGCGAGGGCCTCAAGGTCATGTCCGTCGCCGAGGCCGCGGCCTGGGCCGACGTGATCATGATGCTGACGCCGGACGAGCTCCAGGCCGACATCTACAAGAACGAGATCGAGGCCAACATCCGTGACGGCGCCGCGATCGCCTTCGCCCACGGGCTCAACGTCCACTTCAACCTGATCGAGCCCAAGAAGACCGTCGACGTGATCATGATCGCGCCGAAGGGCCCGGGCCACACCGTGCGCGGCGAATACCAGAAGGGTGGCGGCGTGCCGTGCCTGATCGCTGTCCACCAGGACGCGTCGGGCAATGCGCAGGACATCGCCCTGGCCTACGCCTCGGGCGTCGGCGGCGGCCGTTCGGGCATCATCGAGACCAACTTCCGCGAGGAATGCGAGACCGACCTCTTCGGCGAGCAGGTCGTGCTGTGCGGCGGCCTCGTCGAGCTCATCCGCGCCGGCTTCGAGACGCTGGTGGAAGCCGGTTACGCTCCGGAAATGGCCTACTTCGAGTGCCTGCACGAAGTGAAGCTGATCGTCGACCTGATCTACCAGGGCGGCATCGCCAACATGAACTACTCGATCTCGAACACCGCCGAGTGGGGCGAGTACGTGTCGGGCCCGCGCATCATCACCTCGGAAACCAAGGCCGAGATGAAGCGCGTGCTGGCTGACATCCAGTCGGGCAAGTTCACCTCCGAGTGGATGCAGGAGTACAAGGGCGGCGCTTCGCGCTTCAAGGCGACCCGTCGCCTCGCCGACGAGCACCAGATCGAGGAAGTCGGCGAGAAGCTGCGCGGCATGATGCCGTGGATCAAGGCCGGCGCGCTGGTCGACAAGG
>JAEYZJ010000130.1 GCA_023430705.1 Pseudomonadota bacterium
ATGATGTCGCAGCGCATGATGCCGCCGAAGATGTTGACAAGGATGCCCTTTACCGCCGGATCGGCGGTAATGATCTTGAACGCCGCGGTCACCTTCTCCTTGGAGGCGCCGCCCCCAACGTCGAGGAAGTTCGCCGGCTCGGCGCCGTAGAGCTTGATGATGTCCATCGTCGCCATGGCAAGGCCGGCGCCGTTGACCATGCAGCCGATATTGCCGTCGAGCGCGACATACGCGAGGTCGAACTTTGACGCCTCGATCTCCTTGGCGTCCTCCTCGCTCAGGTCGCGCAGCTCGGCCCACTCGGGATGCCGGAAGGCCGCGTTGTTGTCGAAGCTCACCTTGGCGTCGAGTACGCGCAGGTGTCCGTTGTCCATGACGATCAGCGGGTTCACCTCGAGCAGGCTCATGTCCTTTTCGACGAACGCCCGGTAGAGCGCCGGGAAGACGAGGCCTCCGTCCGTACGCGCCGCGCCCTCCAGCTCGAGCGCGTCGGCGATCTTCTCCACGTCGCCGGTGGTGACACCCGTCGTCGGATCGATGTCGACAGTGATGATCTTGTCCGGCGTATCGTGGGCCACCGCCTCGATATCCATGCCGCCTTCGGTGGAAACGACGAAGGCAACGCGCCCGACCGCACGGTCGACCAGCAGCGAGCAGTAGAGTTCGCGCGCGATGTCGGCGCCGTCCTCGACGTAGAGCCGGTTCACCTGCTTGCCGGCCGGACCCGTCTGCTTGGTGACAAGCGTGTTGCCCAGCATCTCACGGGCATTGGCCACGACTTCAGCCGCCGACCGGGAGAGCCGCACCCCACCTTTGGCCTCGGGGCCCAGCTCCTTGAACTTGCCCTTGCCGCGCCCCCCTGCGTGGATCTGGCTTTTCACTACGTAAAGCGGACCCGGCAGCTGATTGGCTGCGGCCTCGGCGTCATCGGGGGAGAAGATCGCCACACCCTTGGCCACTGGCAGGCCATAGGTTGCGAGCAGGGCCTTGGCCTGGTGTTCGTGGATGTTCATGTCTGCCTACCGCCTCGTTTCGGGAGCGTTCCCACATCCCACCGGACTGTCCTCGCGTCGGCGAGGAATTCCTGGCGTGTGGGTCGGAACGGAAATCCCCGCCGCAGCGGGGATTGCCTGAGTACTTACGCCAGCTTGGGCGCGATCTTCTTGCAGGCCTCGACAAGGCCGTGCACGGCGGCGACGGACTTGTCGAACTGCTTTTGCTCGGCGCCGGAGAGCGAAATCTCGATCACCTTCTCGACGCCGTCGGCGCCCAGCATGACCGGCACGCCAACATACGTACCCTTGACCCCGTATTCTCCCTTGAGGAAGGCAGCGCAGGGGAGGATCCGCTTCTTGTCCTTGAGATAGCTCTCGGCCATTTCGATGGCGGAGGCAGCCGGGGCGTAGAAGGCCGAGCCGGTCTTGAGCAGGCCGACGATCTCGGCGCCGCCATCACGGGTGCGCTGGATGATCTCGTCCAGCTTTTCCTTGCTCATCCAGCCCATCTTGACGATGTCCGGCAGCGGGATGCCGGCGACGGTCGAATAGCGCGGCAGCGGCACCATGGTATCGCCGTGTCCGCCTAGCACGAACGCCGTGACGTCCTCGACCGAGACCTTCAGCTCTTCAGCGATGAAGTAGCGGAATCGGGCCGAATCGAGCACGCCCGCCATTCCGACCACGCGGTTGGCCGGGAGGCCGGAGAACTTCTGCAACGCCCACACCATCGCGTCGAGCGGGTTCGTGATGCAGATGACGAAGGCGTCCGGCGCATACTTGGCGATGCCTGCGCCCACCTGCTCCATCACCTTGAGGTTGATTTCGAGCAGGTCGTCGCGGCTCATGCCGGGTTTGCGGGGTACGCCTGCGGTGACGATCACGACGTCGGCGCCGGCAATGTCCTTGTATTCGGACGTGCCCTTGAGCGAGGAGTTGAAGCCTTCAACCGGGCCGGACTGGCTGAGGTCGAGAGCCTTGCCCTGAGGAACCCCGTCCATGATGTCGAACAGGATGACGTCGCCAAGTTCCTTGGTGACGGCCAGAAGTGCCAATGTGCCACCAATCTGCCCCGCACCGATCAGAGCGATCTTCTTGCGCGCCATCCACTAACCCCGTTTTGCTTATGCTGGAAATTGCGCGCTCCTATTAACCTTCCAGGCTCACGGGAGCAAGTCAGCCGTTGGGTGGTAACGCGGCTGTTTGTTGGACTCCTTCAGGCGACTGGAGCCCCCGGTGCGCCATCCCCAGGTACTGGGCGGATTGCATTTCGATGAGTCGCGAGACGCAGCGCGCGAACTCGGCCCTGGTCTTGTCGTCCTGCGCCAGCTCGTCGAGCGGCACGGCAAAGCTGGCGGCCAGCTTGACGCCCCGGTCGTAGAGCGTGTCGACGAGGAGGATAAACCGCTTGGCGGCGTTTGACCTCAACCGGTCGAACTCGGGCACATGGTCGATCATCACTGCCTCGAAGGCGTGACTGATCTTGAGATAGTCCCGCGCCCCAAGCGGCCTGTCGCAGAGATCAGCAAACTCGAACCGGGCCGCCCCCATTGCGGCGTGGGGAACCGGGATAGCGCGCCCCAGCGAGGCCAGCGTCGTTGGCGCGCCAGCCTCACCGCCGGTGAGCTTCAGCCACAGCCGGTCCATGGCGCGGTCGACTTCGGGCCCAGTTCCGAACTGGTAGACCGCCTCGCCCTCGAACTTGAGCCGGCGGTAGTCGATGAGCCCGTCCAGCTCCACCACGTCGACATGGCGCTTGAGCTCGGCGATGAAGGGCAGCACCAATTGCCGGTTCAGCCCGTTCTCATAAAGGTCATCGGGCCGCGTGTTGGACGTCGCGACGATCGTCACCCCCGCCCGGAACAGGCGGTCGAACAGCCGCCCGAGCAGCATGGCGTTGGTGATGTCCTGCACCTGGAACTCGTCGAGGCAGAGGAGTCGCACCTCCTCGAGCAGTGGCTTGGTCACTGCCGCTACGGGATCGGAGTCCTCGGCCCGCCCCTTGCGCGACTTCCGGAAGTCGGCGATGGCGGCGTGCATCTCGTCCATGAACTCATGGAAATGCACGCGCCGCTTCTTCTGCGTGGGCGCAAGCTCGTAGAACAGGTCCATGAGCATGGTCTTGCCCCGCCCCACCTGTCCCACGAGATAGACCCCGCGCACCGGCTCCGGCGTTCCGAACAGGCCTGTGAGGAGACCGCGCGGGCCGCTGGCCGTCGCAAGCTCGCCCGCGACCCGGTCGAGCGCCGCCGCGGCCTTGAGCTGCATGGGATCAGCCGTCAGCGCGCCGACCGCAGTCAGGTCCCTCAGCCTATCGGTAACCGGTGTGCCTGCGGGCCCCTTCCGCCGGCTGGACAAGACCTAGCCGACCAGCGAGATACCCTGGCCGCCCGCCAGGGTGCCGATGAACCGGTTGCCGCTGAGGATCAGCGAAGCGACGATGTCGCCGTTCTCGTCGAAAAGCTGCACCTGGTTGCCCAGGAGCTGCCAACTGGCGACGACGTTTAGTCCGCTGAGCCCGCACCCCGGCGTCGAAGCGCGGTAGCGGCTGGTGCCGACCTTGGTCGTCTGCGTCAGGTTGAGCTTGCACTGCTCCGCGCCCGAAACAACCGTCCAGCCGCCCAGAAGCTTCTCGACGGTGAGGCCGGTCGACAGGTCGCGCGTCGAGCCAGTGGGCACCGTACCGGCCCCGCCCAGCGTGGTCAGCGAACCGTCGGCGCTCGCCAGCTGGGCCGGCTGACCGATCGAGCCCGGAGTGGGCTGCCCCGGCACCAGCGGCGCTGGCTGGCCGATCGACCCCGGCGCCGGCTGCACCTGGGTGCCGGGCAGCGCATTGAGGTCAGTGCTCGCCACCGGCGTGTTCTGGATCGGCGCGATGCTCTCGCCATAGGCCGCGCTGGACGTGGTCACGCCGCTCGACGCACAACCGCTCAGCACCAGCGCCAGGCCGGCAAACATCGCGACAGAAACGCCCGCGCGCTTCGAATTCATCATCGGCCCTGCTCCGCCAATGGTTAAGAAGAATGACCGGCGATACAGCCTCGAAGCCGAGCCCGTCAACCGCCATAGCCCCGTTATCGGTATGCCGCCACCAATGTGGCAGGTTTAAGGGGTTTCGCGCGGTGCCTCCCGGCAAACCCCAGCGGTTGCCGCAGCGGAAGCGCTGCTTGCTAGCGGCGCACCATCTCTGCGATCAGCGCCTCGGCCAGCACCGTGCCGTCGCCCGCTTCTTCCTCGGGCAACTCGATCGGGATGCCCTTGGCCATGTAGACCCCGGGCATCCCCGGCAGTCCCATTTCGCCGCCCTCGCGCGGATGGAAGCCGTGCGCCTTGAGCGCCGTGATCAGGACGCGAGCGACCGCGGGATCCTCGACTTCGGCGACGGTTTCGTAGCTCACGCGAACTCCCGGCTGACCATCATCTGCTTGATCTCGGCAATCGCCTTGGCCGGGTTGAGCCCCTTGGGGCAGACCTTGGCACAGTTCATGATGGTGTGGCAGCGATAGAGCTTGAACGGATCCTCGAGGTTGTCCAGCCGTTCCTCGGTCGCCTCGTCGCGACTGTCGATCAGCCAGCGGTAGGCCTGCAGCAGTACTGCGGGGCCAAGGTACTTCTCGCCATTCCACCAGTAGCTCGGGCATGAAGTCGAGCAGCATGCGCACAGGATGCACTCGTAGAGGCCATCCAGCTTGGCCCGGTCGTCGCGGCTCTGCAGCCATTCCTTCTCGGGCGTCGGCGTCGTGGTCTTCAGCCACGGCTGGATCGACCGGTGCTGGTCGTAGAAGGTCGTGAGGTCGGTTACGAGATCCTTGACCACGGGCATGTGAGGCAGCGGATAGACGCTGATATGACCGGCGAAGTCGTCCATGCCCTTGGTGCAGGCGAGCGTGTTCGCGCCGCCGATGTTCATCGAGCACGATCCGCAGATTCCCTCGCGGCAGGAACGGCGAAGCGTCAGTGTCGGGTCGACCTTGTTCTTGATCCACAGCAGGCCATCGAGCACCATCGGACCGCAATCGTCGAGGTCGATGAAGTAGGTATCGAGCCGCGGATTCTCGCCGCTGTCCGGGTCGTAGCGATAGATGCGGTATTCCTTGAGCCGCGTCGCCCCGGCCGGCTTCGGCCAGGTCTTGCCCGGCACGATGCGCGAGTTCTTGGGGAGGGTCAGTTCAGCCATTTCAGGCTCCTACACAATCTGTCGGCGAGCCCATGGCTCAGTAGTTCGGCTTGCAGATCTGGTTCGATTTGGCGACGTAGGCATTATACGCCGAATACTGGTCGGCCGGTGGCGAC
>JAEYZJ010000159.1 GCA_023430705.1 Pseudomonadota bacterium
TGGTGGAAAGTGCCCGCGCCGCCAGCCGTCGCGGAAACGCACTGAGCGCCCCCACGATGCCAACAGTGCTGTCCGCTTTCCGCATCAGGCGATTCTACAGATAGGGGAGTTGATCCGCTAGGCCTGCTCGTGTCGCGCCCCTCACCCCCGCCCTCTCCCCAGGGGGGAGAGGGGGCGTTGTGGCGCTGCCGGTGCGTCTTTCGTCCCCTCGCCCCTCTGGGGAGAGGGCCAGGGTGAGGGGCGCCAGGCGCACCGAGTGCCCTCAAGCCTTCTTCCGCGCCGCCGGCTTCCCGGCCACGGCCTTCGATGCTTCCACCGCTTCCTTCAGCGTCGGCTTCTTCGCCGCCGGCTTGGCGGCGGGTTCGGCCTTGGCCTTGCTCGGGGCTGCCGGCTTGGATTGGCTGAGGCTGGCCTTCAGGGCATCCATGAGGTTGACCACATTGCCGCGCTCGGGGGCGGCCGCGATGATCGGCTTGTGACCCTTGAGCTTCTCGCGGATCATTTCCATCAGCGCGGTTTCGTAGCGGTCCTCGTAGTCCTTCGGGTTGAAGTGCTTGACCTTCTGCTCGATCAGCTTTTCGGCGAGCTGCAGCATTTCCTCGTCGGGATTGCCGACCGGGATGTTGCCGAAATACTCGGCCGTACCCCGCACCTCGTTGGGGTTGCGCAAAGTCGTCACGAACATGCCGGTCTCGCGCGCCCCGATGGTGATCACCCGCTCGCGGCTCGACATCACCAGCCGCGCGATCGCGAGCTTGCCCGACCGGCGCATCGCCTCGCGCAGCACGATGAAGGTCTCTTCCGCCATCGCGCCGTCGGGTGCGAGGTAGTAGGGCGCATCCTGGTAGATGACGTCCACCTCGTCCTCGTCGACGAAGGCCTCGATGTTCATGGTGTGGCTGGATTCGATCCGCACCGCCTCGAGGTCGCTGTCCTCGATGATGACGTACTGCTTGTCTTCGTATTCGTAGCCCTTCACCAGGTCCGAACGCTCGACGAGACCCAGTTCCGGATCGACCGGCTTCATGTTGATCCGGTTGTGCGTGTCCTTGTGGAGCTGGTTGAAAGTAATCCGCTCCGATGCGCTCGTGGCCGGGAACATTTTCACCGGGCAACTCACGAGACTGAGCTTGATATAGCCCTTCCAGCTTGCCCTTGGTGCCACCCTCGCCTCCTACGCGCGCGTACTACGTCCAGCCCTCGACAATGCAGGCAGGTCACGAGCGAACTCGTTAATTTCCGCCCACGGATCGCCGGTCTTGGTTAACAATCCCGGCAGGGTAGAATAGTTCAGATCGACTGGGGCGTCGATGCTTTCGAGGTCCCGCCAGTCGAGTGGCGTCGAGGCCGGCATGCCGGTCCGCGCCCTGAGCGAATAGGGCGACACCGCCGTCGCCGACCTCGCGTTGCGGTGGATGTCGATCAGGATGCGCCGCTTGCGGTTGGCCGCCCCGATGACCGTGACGAACGTGTCGGGCGCGCTCTTGGCCAGTGCCGCCGCGATGTCGCCGGTCGCCGCGTGCACCTGCTTCCATGTCAGCTTCGGCCGGATCGGCACGACGAGGTGGATGCCCTTGCCGCCCGAGGTCTTGACGAAGGGGACGAGCCCCAGCGCCTCGAGTTCGCCCCTGAGGTGCACCGCCGCCTCCACCACCTCGCGGAACTCTACCCCCTCGCCCGGGTCGAGGTCGAAAGTCACCCGGTCCGGCGTCTCGAGGTGCTCGACATGCGTGCCCCAGGCATGGAACTCGATCACCCCGAACTGCGCCAGCGCGAGGTAGCCCTTGGCGTCCTCGACATGGAGGTAGGTCCGGTCCTCCTCGTCCGAGGTCTGCGTCTCGAATGTCCTGACCCCCGCCGGCATGCCCTTGAAGGCGTGGCGCTGGAAGAAGCAGTCCTTCACCAGCCCCGTCGGGCACCGGAACAGCGACACCGGCCGCCCGAACAGGTGCGGCAGCATGAAGTCGCCTACCGCCGCGTAGTAGACCGCGATGTCGAGCTTGGTCGGCCCGCTCTTGCCGAGCAGCCGCCGCGTCGGGTTGGTGATCGAGATCGAGGCGAGGTCGGCGTCCGTGATGAGGCGCTTGCGTGGCGCCACCGAGGCGGTGAGCTCGACGTCGAGCAGCCCCTTGAACACCGCGTGCCGGAGCATCCCGTCCGTCGTCCGGTTGGCAAAGTGCACGTGGCAGCGCAGCACCGGCTGCACCCCGATCACGTCCCTGGGCGCGCCGTCGAGCCTCAGGCTCGCGTCCTGCAGCGGCTCGAGCCGCGCCAGCAGCTGCGCCAGCGTCGCCGCATCGAACCCGGTGCCGACCTTGCCCCGATACTGCAGCTCGTCGCCCACCCATTCCGCCAGCGCCAGCGCCGCCAGCCCCTCGGCCCGCTCTGACACCGTGTAGCCGGCGATGACGAAGTCGCCCGTCTGCAGCGCCTTGACCTTCACCCAGGTCGTCGTGCGCCCCGACTGGTAGGTGGCGTTCGTCCGCTTCGAGACGATCCCTTCGAGCCCCATTTCCGACGCGCGCTCGTAGAGCCCCTCCCCGTTCCCCTCGACATGGTCGCTGAACTGGATCGCCGAGCGCCCGCTGACATGGCTGCCCAGCACTTGCGCCAGCATCTGCTTGCGCGTCGCGAGCTCCACTCCGCGCAAGTCGTAGCCGTCGAGATGGAGGAGGTCGAAGGCGTAGTAGTGGAGCCGGCTCCCCGCCCCCTGCGACAGCGCATCCTGCAGCGCCGAAAAGCGCGATATGCCCTTGTCGTCCAGCACCACGATCTCGCCGTCGAGGATCGCCTGCTTCACCGGGAGCTTTGCGAACTCCCCCGGCAGGTCGCCGTAGCGGCGGGTCCAGTCGATGCCGCTGCGGGTGATCAACTGCACCTTGCCGTCGATGACATGCGCGATCGTGCGGTAGCCGTCGAACTTGATCTCGTGCAGCCAGTGCGAGGCCCGCGTCTCCTCGGGCGGCTTCTGCGCCGCGGTGGCAAGCTGCGGCTCGACCTGCGCCGGGGGCGGCGCCTTCACGGCGCCGGCGAGCTTTCCCGGCTTCAGCACGGCCGCCGGCTTCTGCCGGCTCGCCTCCAGCAGCTGCTCCGTCGTCAGCCCCGACTTCACGCTTTCCGGCCGCGCCGCGAGGATGTCCGTCTCGGTGTCGACCGAGGGATCATGCTCCTTGAACAGCAGCCAGTTGTCCTTGCCCTCGTCGCCGGGCCGCCCCTTCAGCCGGGTGAGCATCCAGCCGCCCTTGAGCTTTTCGCCCCACAGCCGGAACTTGAAGCCGCCCTTCCTGAGCCCGGCGTCGACATCCTCCATCGGCGCCCAGTCGCCCGTGTCCCACACGATCATCGGGCCGCCGCCATATTCGCCCTCGGGGATCACGCCCTCGAAGTCGATGTATTCGATCGGATGGTCCTCGGTATGGACCGCGAGCCGCTTGTCTGCCGGGTTGAGCGAAGGCCCCCGCGGCACCGCCCAGCTCAGCAGCACGCCGCCGTGCTCGAGCCTGAGGTCGTAGTGGTCCGCCGTCGCCGAGTGCTTGTGCACCACGAACCGGGTGCCGCCGCCCGCGGCCGCCCGCCCCGCGGGCTCCGATGTCCTGGAGAAATCCCGCTTGTCGCGGTAGCTGCTGAGCTTGTCGGCCATGCCCGAACGCTAGGGTCTGGCCGCCCGGGCTGCAAGTGCATCACCGGCCGGACCACCGCCCCCCTCTCCCTGAGGGGAGAGGGTCGGGGTGAGGGGTTCAGCCTCAGTAGTCCGTCTCGTAGAAGATGCCGACGCTCGAATCCCCGTCCGTGCCGGTCGAGACCCTGGCCTTGAGGTCGTTCGTGATGTCGAGGTTCACCGTCACCCGCGAGTTGCCGTCGGCCCCCGCCTGCACGCCCAGGTAGACATTGTCCTGCAGGTACGCCCCCGCCTGCACCGCGAGGCTCCCGTCCTCGTTGGTGACGACATCGAGGTCGTCGAGCCCGGCCCGCGCCCTCAGCGAATCCGCCAGCGAACTGCCGCCGCCCGCGAGTTCCGCCGCCGCGCCGGCGAGCTTGGCCAGCTGGATCGGCGTCAGCTCGCCCATCGAGCGCTTGAACAGCAGCCGCGACAGCACCTCGTCCTGCGGCAGCGGCGGGTTCGAGGTGAAGCTGATGTCGAGATCCGACACGCGCCCCGTCACGTTGACGAACACCGTGATGCCGTCGCCTTCCGACCGGGCGGTGAAGTCGAGATAGGGATCGAGGTCGCCCACCAGCGTCAGCGCGCCTTCCTCGAACGTGACCCGCTGCCCCAGGATCGTCAGCCGCCCGCGATTGAGCTGGAACGCCCCCACCGGCTGCACGTCGTTGACCGAACCGGTCAGCCGCACCGTGCCACCGACCTCCGCGTCGAGCCCGCGCCCGCGTACGAAGATCTGGTTCGGCGCCACGAGGTTGACGTCGAGCTGCACCACCGAGGGCCGCCGCTGCGGCATCGGCGCGCCCGACGGCGTCACCGCGGCCCGCTTCAGCGTCGCCTGCACCGCCGGCGGCGTATTGACGTTCTGCACCTCGGCCAGCGTGCCCGCGCCGCCGAACTGGTCCGGGATGGCGATCTCGGCCTTCTCGATCATCAGCTCGCCCGACAGCACCGGGTTGCGGTCGAGCCGCCCGCGCAGCGCCAGCCCGCCCGATGCGGTGGCAGCGAACATCGTGCCGTCCGCGTAGCGCGCCGAGGCAAGCTGCAGCGCGATGTCGACCGGATTGCCGTCGGCAAGCCCCACCGTGCCCGAAGCCGTGATCGACCCGCCCGTCGCAAGGTTCGCCGACAGGCGCTCGATCCGCACGGTCTCGCCCGCAAGGCTCGCCCGGCCGGTAATGCCGACCAGCCTGAGGTTCAGTTCCGGATCGATATAGCCCGACCCGTCGGTCGCGATCGTCCCGGAAAACTGCGGCTGCGCGAGGCTGCCGCTGACGCGCGCATCGAGTTGAGCCGTGCCGCTGAACTGGCCGCCGCGATCCGCGACGAACCGGTTGGCGAAGGCGAGCGGCGCCGAACCCCGCACGGCAAGCTGCAGCCCGCCCCCCTCGAGCGGCACCCGGCCGCTCGCCGTGACCCGGAGGCCGTTGCCACCGTCGGCGCTGGCGCTCTCCAGCGTCACCACCTGCCCGGCGATGCTGCCCTGCGCCGCAAGCCGGAGCGAGGCGAGTCCGTAGCCCGAGGCGCTGGCCTCGGCGCTGAACACCGTCTGCCCGCCCCGCTGCGTCGCCGTTCCCCTGAGGTTCGCGATGCTGAACTCGCCCGCGACGATGCTCCGGCCGTCGATCGTCCCATCGATCGCGAGGTCGCCGAAGAGGTCGCTCACCGTCGCGCGGATGTCCGCCGATCCCACCCGGATGTCGGCCGCCCGGATCTCGCGCGCCGTGCCGGTGATCTCGATGCCTTGCCTGCCGCCCGCCGGCGCGAGGACCAGCGTCCCCTCGGCGCTGCCCGATGCATCGACGAGAAGCAGTGCCGCGGCCGTGGAAATATCGCTCGAGGCGAGGTCGAGCCGACCGCTCAGCAGCCCCTGCCGGTCCTGCGTGAGCTCGCCCGTGACCGTCGTCGGTCCTGCCGACAAGCGCAATCCGCTCAGCCGTCGCGTCTCGGCGTCGGTCGCCACGTCGCCCGCGAGCGTCACCTGGAACCTGTCGAGCAAGGCATCCCCGCTCAGCGCCCCGGTCAGCGTGCCGGTCTCGGCCAGCGTGCCGCTGAAGCCGAACGCGGCATCGCTCAGCGCCTTGCCGGCGAGGCGCCCGCGCGGCACCCGCGCGCTCACCTCGAGCGCGATCGCGCCCTGCCCCCTCGCGGTCCCCACCACCGACAGCGCCCCCTCGGCCTCCGCCGAAACCAGCGCGAGATCGCTGAGGTCCGCGCTGAAGCGGAAATCGGCAGCCCCGGTGGCGAACGTGCCATCGGCGGCGATCTGCACCCGCTCGTTGCCGAGCCGGAAGCCCTCGGCCTCCAGCCCCTTCTCGGTCCGCGCCACCCGGCCGCCGAGCCTGACCGTCCCCGCCAGCAGGCTGTCGAGCGCCGGCTCGGACAGCGCCAGCCCCTCGGCCGTGCCGTCGAGATCGAGATTGAAGCCGCCGCTCAGCGGGCTGATCGTCCCGGTCGCGTCGAGCCGCAGCGCCCCGTCGAGCTCGCGCCCGGCGACACCCGAGAACGGCGCGATCGAGCTCGTCTCGATGCCCGCCCTGCCGTTGAAGACGAAGTCGTCGACGACGCCCTCGAGCGCCAGCGTCAGCGCCTTGCCCGCCAGCCGGAACTCGGCCAGTTGCACCGGCTCGCCGGCACTCCAGAGCCCCGCGAGCCCGAGCCCGACGCTCGTCCCGAGCGCCGCCTGCACGTCAGGGTCGCCCGACTGGATGCCGTTCACGGCGCCGTCCGCGTTGAACGTCACCCGGCGCGTCGCCGGGTCCTCGAGGTTGGCCGCGACGCCGCTGCCGCGCAGCGTGATCTCGCTCGCCGTCAGGCCGCCGTTGACGAAGCGGCTGGCGACGAGGTTCGCCGTCCAGCCCTCGTCGCTCGCCGTGCCGTACTCGACCTTCAGCATCGCCGCCCCGATCGAGGTCGCGGCGCCCGGCACCGGCAGCAGCACCGCCGCGCCGCCCGGATCGGCGATCGCCGCCGAAAGCTGCAGCCGCCGCAGGAACCCGTCGGCCGTCGTCGCCGCCGTGCCTTCCAGCGACAGCTGTCCGCCGCTCAGCTTCAGCGCCTCGATGTCCACCCCGCCCGCCGACCGCACCAGCGCGGTCGCGCTCAGCGCGGTGTTCTCGCCGAAGAACGGGCGGTAGCTCGGCGACACCAGCGCCGCCACCGGTCCGCCGAGGTCGGCGACGACTCGCAGCCCCTCGGGCGCCTGCACCAGCTCCGCCACCCCTTCGAGCGCGCGCCGGCCCCCGGCATCGAGCGTCATCGTGGTGCGCAGGTCGTTCACCGGGCCCGACCCGTTCACCGCCAGCGCCATCTCCGGCCGCCCCTCGATGTTGAGCAGGTTGGCGAGAATGCCGTTCGGCGGCTCGGTCAGCGCCACGCCGATGTCGACGGTGTTGTCGTCACGGCTGTAGGCGACATCGACGTCGAGCCGTCCGCCCGGCCCGTCGAGCCGGACGATGTCGAGCGCCGTGGCGAGCGATCCGCCCTCGAGCCGCAGGCTCCCCTCGATGGAGATTTCCGAGCCGAGCCCGAAGACGCTCTGCCCGAACGTCACGCGCGGCACGCTCAGCCGGTCGAGCTGGATCGCCACCGGAAACTCGGGGATGGCCAGCGGCATCGCCTCCGGCGGCGGCAGGTTGGGATCGCCGCTCGGGATGGCGTTGCGGATGTAGTCGATGCTCTCGGCGGTCAGCGAACGCACCAGCAGCCGGCCGGTGAACAGCGCCGCCTGGTCCCAGTCGATCGCCGCGTTGTGGACGCGCAGCCACACGCCTTCCCTGTCCGAGATCGTGATCTCGCGGATCGAGGCGGTCGAGGACAGCACGCCGTCTATGTTGGAAATGCGGATCTGCCGCTCGGGCGTCGACAGCTGGCCCTCGACGAAGCCGACGAACCAGTCCTTCTGCTCGTCCGGCGTCAGCTGCTGCTGGTCTTGCGCGACGAGCGGGATCGCGGCCAGGAGGCCGAGACCGATCACCATCAGGATGCCGAGCAGCCGTCTCAAAATGCCTGTCCTATTCCGACGTAGATGCCGTAGTCCGGATCGCCCGGCCGCTTGTTGAGCGGCACCGCGACGTCGAGCCGGAGGGGTCCAAGCCCCGTATAGTAGCGCACCCCCGCGCCCACCCCCAGCCGCAGCTGGTCGAGGCTGGGCAATGCGTCGGCGGCGACCGCCCCGCCGTCGACGAAGCCGACGATGCCGATCTCGCTGGTCACCTTGAAGCGCGCCTCGAGCGAGCCCTCGAGCAGGTAGCGCCCGCCCGTCACCGTGCCGTCCGGCTGCTCGATCCCGATGCTCCGGTAGGCATAGCCGCGTACCGATCCGCCGCCGCCGGCAAAGAACAGCCGGTCGGGCGGCGTTTCCTCGATCGATGGCCCCACCAGCGCCCCGACCTTGGCCCGCCCCGCCAGCACCAGCTGGTCGTCGCCCATCATCCTGAGGTAGCCGCGCACCTCAGCCGTCGTCCGGAACGCCGCGTTGCCGTAGTAGAACTCGTAGAAGGGCTCCCCGGTGACGTTGACGTAGTAGCCCTCGGTGGGATCGGTGGCGTCGTCGCGCGCGTCCCAGATCAGCCCGCCCGTCAGCCCCGCCAGCGAGAAGTTGCGCTCCCCGAAATCGTCCTCGAACAGCGAGCGCTCGTAATAGGCCGAGCCATCGAGCGTCAGCTGGTCGAACAGGTACTGCGTCATCCCCACCCGCGCCGAGGCCGAGGTCTCGGTATAGGCCGGCAGCACGGTGCGCTCGGCCGCGATCGCCGCGACGAGGTCATTGTCCGGGTTGAGGAAGCCCGGTTTGGTGAAGGTGCCGCCGAAGGCATAGTCGAACTCGGCCGTGTTCACCGGCCAGTTGATCCCCGCGATCTTGGCATCGAGCCGCAGCCGCTCGGCCCGGCCGAACAGGTTCCGCCACAGGTGGAAGCCCTCGATGCCCAGCCCGTCGATGGTGGAATAGGTGGCGCCGATGCCGAACCGGCGCTGCGCCTGTTCCTCGACCACCACGTTGAACGGCAGCAGGCCATCGTCGCCGATGACGCCGGCCGCCTCGACCCGCATCGAGCGGAACACGTCCAGCCGCGCCAGCCGCCGCTCGGCCCGCCGGATCTCGTCGGGGTCGTATTCCTCGCCGGGCGCGAGCCCGGTCATCTGCGCCACGAACGCGGGGTCCATGCGCTCCGTGCCGCTGACGAGGATGTTGCCGACATGGGCCCGCCGCCCCGGCACGATGGTGATGGTGACGTCGACCGTGTCGGTCGCATGGTCGGCGACCACGTCGCTGCTGCCCACCGCCGCCTCGGCATAGCCCTGCTGCCGCCACGCCTCGAGCGCCAGCTCCCGCGCCCGGTCGATCACCGTCGCCTTCGCCACCAGCCCGGCGCCGAATCCGGTGCTGGCGGGCGGATCGACGCGATCGCCCGGATCGTCCGTCGCCGGCGCCGCCGGCGCGATCCTGACGCTGCCGAAGCGGAACAGCGGGCCCGTCGTCACCCGGATCGACACTTCTGCCGGATCCGGCAGCCGCGTGTCGGGCGGCAGCGTCGCCGCCTCCCTGCCTTCGATGAGGATGCTGATCGTGCCGCCGAAATAGCCCTGGTTGTAGAGCGTTGCGAGAATGCGCCGGTAGTCGGCCCGCGCCCGCGCGATCAGTCCCGCCGACCCCGAAGCCGGCTGTGCCTGCTCGCGCAGCAGCGCCGATGCGTTGCGGATCGCTGCTTCCACCTCGCCGGTGGCCGAGGTCTGCAGCACCGCCGAATAGGGCTGCGGGTCGCCGATCACGGCATCCGCGTCGATCTCGCTCTGGTCCTCGAACAGCTTGATGCCGAAAATCTCGAACGCGCTGGCGCCCGTGGCCGAAAGGAGCACGAGGCCGAAAACGGCCAGAACTGAACTTACCCGCTGCACTAACAGTCCCGACTACCCCTGCCCGGCTGCCGCCTGCCCATCGCCCGTGGCCGGGCACCTTGTAGATGGTCAGGCGGCGAACCCGCCGCACCCAATCTGTCGTGGCACTAAAGCAACCGGCAAACGGTGGCCAGTATGCGGCGACAATTGGGCATCAGTTCATTGACGGCCACTTCGCTGTCGACGAACGCGTTATGGCCGCTCCTGCGGCCCCCCTCCATGTTCTGCCACAGGTCGTTAAGGAGGGGACAACAATCGAAGCCGCCTCCCGGCCGCCCCTGATCCGCCGGCGTGGACAACCCGATCTATCTGTGAAAGAACCATTCATATAAGAATGAGGCTTCCGGCAACGCCCGGTGGGCCGAGGGTCGGGGGGGGGGCAGCTTGAGCAACGACACCGCAGCTTTGCGCCAGGGCTGGCCCGGGCCGGCCGTACCCGGCCCGATCGTCGTCATCGTCGCCGAAGCCGCCTTCGCATCCGCCGCCCGCCCGGCCACTCCCTGAAAGCCACGCCATGACCACCCCCACCGTCGGCATCCACTCGACCAACCCGGCCACCATGCCGGCCGATCACGCGCGCCTGCCCGTCTGGAATGCCGAGAACTGGTTCTACGAGGATTTCGAGGTTGGCCACCGGATCCGCTCGCTCCGCCGCACCATCTCGGAGGGCGAGAGCATGCAGTTCAACGCGCTCGTCACCGACATGCACCCCTATGTCGCCGACGAGATCTTCGCGACGACCGAGGGCATGTTCGGTCGCCGCCTCGTCGCCGGCGCCTTCGTCTTCTCGGCCGGGCTCGGGCTCGTCGCCACCAACTGCGTCAACGCCTTCAGTTACGGCTACGACAAGCTCAGGTTCATCAAGCCGACCTTCATCGGCGACACCCTCTACGCCATCCGCACCAACATGGAAAAACGCCCCAAGTACAAGGAACTGGGCCTCGTCCGCGCCAGCTACGAAGTGTTCAAGGGCGAGGGCGAGCTGGTGCTCTACTGCGAGCACCTGCAGACCGTGAAATACCGCAATCCCGCCGCCTTCGAGGGCAAAGTGGAAAAGGCTTCCGACCAATGACTCCCCTGCCTCTCGACGGCATCCTCGTCGTCGACCTCTGCCAGTTCCTCTCCGGCCCCTACGCCTCGCTGCGCCTGCAGGACCTCGGCGCGCGCGTCATCAAGATCGAGCGCCCCGACGGCGGTGACCTGAGCCGCCGGCTCTACCTTTCCGACACCGAGATCGGCGGCGACTCGACGATCTTCCACGCCATCAACCGCTCCAAGGAGAGCCTCGCGCTCGACCTCAAGGACCCGGCCGACATCGCCGCGCTGCAAAAGCTCCTCGGCCGCGCCGACGTGATGCTGCAGAACTTCCGCCCCGGCGTCATCGACCGGCTCGGGCTCGACTATGACAGCGTCAGGGCGATCAATCCGGGCATCGTCTATGCCTCGATCACCGGCTATGGCGAGGAAGGTCCCTGGGTGCAGCGCCCCGGCCAGGACCTCCTGGCCCAGGCCCGCTCCGGCGTCATGTGGCTCAACGGCGACGACGACCAGGGCCCGGTCCCCTTCGGCCTCGCCATCGCCGACATGCTGGCCGGCGCCGCCGTGGCCCAGGGCATCCTCGCCGCCCTCGTCCGCAAGGGCCGCACCGGCCAGGGCGCCCATGTCGAGACCAGCCTCCTCGAAGCGCTTGTCGACTTCCAGTTCGAGGTGCTGACCACTCATCTCAACGACGGCCGCAGGAAGCCGAGGCGCTCGAGTTTCCGCTCGGCCCACGCCTATCTGTCGGCTCCCTACGGGGTCTATGCCACCGCCGACGGCTGGCTGGCGCTGGCCATGACCCCGCTCGGCAGGCTCCGCGACCTGCTCGAACTGCCGGCGCTCGAGCCCTATGCGGCCGATCCGGCGAGCTGGTTCAGTTCCCGCGACGCCATCAAGCGCCTCATCGCCGCCCGCCTCGCGACCGCCACCACCGCCGCGTGGCTCGCCATCCTCGAGCCCGCCGACATCTGGTGCGCAAAGGTCCTCGAATGGCCCGAGCTGATGCAGAGCGAAGGCTTCAAGGCCCTCGACATGCTGCAGACCGTCACCCGCGACGACGGCGTCTCCATCCTCACCACCCGCTCGCCGCTGCGCATCGACGGCGAACGCCCGCGCACCGGACGCGCCGCCCCCCTCATCGGCGAGCAGTCCGCCCGCATCCGCGCGGAGTTCGGCCTGTGACCACCACCCTCAAGGGCATGACCTGGAGCCATCCGCGCGGCTACGACCCGATGGTCGCGACCGCGCGGGCCTGGGCCGAAAGGACCGGCGTCTCCATCGCATGGGACAAGCGCAGCCTCCAGGATTTCGAGTCCTTCCCTGTCGAGGAACTGGCCCGCCAGTACGACCTCATCGTCATCGACCACCCCCATGTCGGGCAGGTGACCGCCGAGGGCTGCCTCGCCCCGCTCGACCTGCCCGGCCGCGAGGCCGAGCGCGAAGCCCTCGCCCGGGGCTCGGTCGGCCGGTCCTGGCCGAGCTACACCTATGCCGGCCGCCAGTGGGCCCTCCCCATCGATGCCGCAACGCAGGTGATGGCCTGCCGCGCCGACCTCGTCGCGCCGCCCGCCGACTGGGACGGCGTCGTCGCGCTGGCGAAGGAGGGTCGTGTGGTCCTGCCGCTCCTGCCGCCGCACTCGATCATGTGCCTGTTCACGCTCACCGCCAGCCTCGGCCACCCCTGCGCCGTGGAGCCGGGTCCGCTCGTCGATCCGGCCGCGGGCATCCGCGCCATCGAGATGATCGCCGAGCTTGCGGACCTTATCGATCCGTCGAATTTCGCCATGGACCCCATCGCCGCCTCCGAGGCCATGGCCCGTCCCGATGCGACCGTCGCGCTGATGCCGCTCGGCTACGGCTATGTCAGTTACGCCGTCGCCGGTTTCCGCCCGCACCGGCTCACCTTCGCCGATATCCCCCTGCCGGAAGCCAGAGGCTCCGCCCTCGGCGGCACCGGCATCGCCGTCTCCGCCTTCTCGCCGCACCGGGAGGCCGCCATCGACTATGCCTACTGGGTCGCCTCGGCCGAGGTGCAGCGCACCCTCTATGCCGGCTCCGGCGGCCAGCCGGGTCACGCCGC
>JAEYZJ010000197.1 GCA_023430705.1 Pseudomonadota bacterium
CGCTCGTCGGCCGCGTCACGTAGAGCGAGCCCTTGTCCGCAAGGATGCCGAGGCGCGGCACCGACACCGGGCCGGAGGCGTTGCCGAAGCTGACCATGAGTCCACGCACCCTGAGGCAGTCCAGCGACGGCTCGAACGTCGCGGCCCCGACGCCGTCATAGACGACGTCGACGCCCCTGCCCTCGGTGAAATCCTTCACGCCGGCGACGAAGTCGTCGGTCTTGTAGTTGATGGCCAGGTCGGCCCCGTTGTGGCGGACGATGTCGCACTTTTCGTCCGAGCCGGCCGTGCCGATCACCCGCGCCCCGATGGCCTTCGCCCACTGGGTGAGGATCTGGCCCGTGCCGCCGGCCGCCGCATGGACGAGGATCGTCTCGCCCGCCTTGAGGGCGTGGGTCCAGTGCAGCAGGTAGAATGCCGTCGTCCCCTTGAGCAGCGATGCCGCCGCCACCTCGTAGCTGATCCCGTCCGGCAGGTGCACGGCCTTGTCCGCCGGCAGCAGCCGTTCCTCGGCATAGGCGCCGACGGGGCCCTGGTAGGCGATGCGATCACCGACGGCAAAATCCGTGACGCCGGCGCCGACAGCCACCACATCGCCCGCACCTTCATTGCCGGCCGTGAACGGCAGCGGCGTCTTGTAGAGGCCGGTGCGCTGGTACACGTCGATGAAGTTGAGTCCGATGGCGCGGTTGCGGATCCTCAGCTCTCCCGGCCCGGGCTCTCCCACGTTCACGTCCTCGAGCTGCAACTGCTCGGGGCCACCATACTCACGAACGATGAAAGCTCGGGTCATGCGGTACTCTCCTCTAGTCTGGGCCGCGTACACTATGGGCGAGCGGTGCCGGTTGGAAGAGCGCGCGACCAGCCCCGCCCGGAGTGCGCTTTTCCATCGCACCGGCCCGGCGGGGCATGTTCGCCTGCGGGCGGCGCTGTTTCCCCGGCACTTCCGCTGCTACGCTTAGTGGCTCGTGTGCCTCAGGATTTTCAAATGGATTCCTTCTCTCCCATCCCTGCCACCATCGGCGGACTGCTCATCGGCCTCGCATCGGCGCTGCTGTGGCTGGGCAACGGCCGCATCGCCGGAATCTCCGGCATGTTCGGCCAGTTGCTGCCGCCCGCCCGCACGGTTCTGTGGCGGCTCGTCTTCCTCGCGGCGCTCGTCCTGGGCACACTCGCCGCCGCCTACCTCATCCCGGGCCTCGGCGTCGGCGGGCCGGGTGGGCAGCCGGCCCGGCTGGCTTCCCCGCCGGAGGGATGGTCGATCCCGGCGCCCGTCTGGATCGCGGTATCTGGTCTCCTCATCGGCTTCGGCACCAAGGTCGGCAACGGCTGCACCTCCGGCCATGGGGTCTGCGGAATCGCGCGGCTCTCTAAGCGCTCGTTCGTGGCGGTAGGCATCTTCTTTTCCGTCGCCATCCTCACCGTCACGCTGACCGGGATCGTCTGAGATGGCCGCATCCACCCGCCTCCCCTATCTGGCCACGGCCGCGCTGAGCGGCCTGCTGTTCGGCGCCGGACTCTACGTCTCGCAGATGGTTGATCCGCTGAAGGTGCTGCGCTTCCTCGATTTCATCGCCATCCCGAGCGGCGGCTGGGACCCGAGCCTCGCCTTCGTGATCGGCCCGGCCATAGCCATCATGTTCGTCGCCGTGCGCTTCGGCCGGCACATCGAGGCGCCTGCCTTCGATACCTCGTTCCACGAACCGGAGTTCCGCAGCATCGACCGGCCGCTGGTGCTGGGCTCGGCGCTTTTCGGCATCGGCTGGGGCATGTCCGGCATCTGCCCGGGCCCGGCGATCTCGCTCATCGCCTTCTGGCCGCCCGACCTGCTGGTTTTCCTTGCGGCCATGTTCATCGGCTCCTATGCCGGTGCCCTGGTCATACCGAGTGGTCACGACAAGAGGCTGGCGCTGGCGCGATGAAGGACAATCCGGAAGCGGTAGTGGTTGGAGGCGGGCTCGCCGGGGTTGCGGCTGCCGTGGCGGTGGCCCGGACGGGTCTGGCCACGCTCCACCTCGCACCCAAGGGCCCACCCGACCGCCGCACCTCCGCGCTGATGGGACCCAGCGTCGACTTCCTGCTCGAGGCCGGTCTCATCGACAGCCCCGGTTCACTCGGTCACCCGCTGACCCGCATCCGCATCATCGACGCGACGAACCGCCTGATCCGTGCGCCGGAAACGTTGTTCGACAGCGCCGACGCCGGGCTCGAGGCGTTCGGGTGGAACTTCCCCAATGCGGGCCTGCTCGCCGCCTTCGAAGCTGCGCGCGCCGACCTGCCCAACCTCGTGACGCGGGAGCTGCCGCTGAGCTCGATCGAGCGCACATCGGAGGGCTGGAGCCTGACCCTGTCGGATGGCTCGCAGGTGACGGCCCCGCTGGTCGTGGGCTCGGACGGCAAGAAGTCGCTCGTTCGCGTCGCGACCGGTTTTCGCGCCCGCGAGCATGGCTTCACGCAGGCGGCGCTGGTCTGCGACCTCGAGCTCGGCCGCCCGCTCGACGGGACCTCCATCGAGTTCCACTACCAGGAGGGGCCGTTCACGCTGGTCCCGGCCGGGGACAGGCGCGCCAATCTCGTCTGGATCGATGACCGGGAAGTGCTGAAGGCGGCGCAGGCATCGGGCCCCGATGCCCTGCGCCAGACCCTGCTCGGCAAGTCGCAACACCTGTTCGGCGACATCAGGCTGCTGACGCCGGCGCACATGTTCCTGCTCTCCACCCTCACCGTGCAACGTGCCGGCATGGATGGTGTCGTACTCGCCGGCGAGGCGGCGCACGCCTTCCCGCCCATCGGGGCGCAGGGCCTCAACCTGGGCCTGCGCGATGTCGCCGACCTCGCGGCGGCGCTGAAGGCGATCGAGCGCAGCCAGCCGAACTGGGCGGTTGCCGTCAGCGAGGACTATGCCAGGCGCCGCGCCGCCGATCTCGACCGGACCGGCACCATCGTGGATACGCTGTTCCGTTCGCTGCTCAGCGACTTCCTGCCGGCCCAGGCGCTGCGGGCCGGCGGGCTCTGGGCCCTGCGCGCCCTGCCCTCGCTGCGCAAGCGCGCCTTCAGCATCGGCATGGGTCGCGCCTGAAACAGAAAGGGCGCCACTGGGGCGCCCTTCATACTTTGTCCGCGATCGCAGGAACCGCTTACTGCGGAGCTTCCGGCGCCGGCGCCGCGTCATCGGTGCCCATCTGCTGGCGGAGCTGCTCGGCGCGATCCTGCAGCTGCTTTTCCAGCGCAGTCGGGGTCGTGGCCTGCTTGTTGAACTCGTCGAAGGTCATCGCGCTGTCGCCATCGTAGACGGCCGTGAAGCCGGCGAGGCTGATGTCGATCACCAGGTCCTTGTTCTGCCGGTTCTTGGCGGTGAGCTTGAGCGTGCCGCCCTTCTTCAGGCTGTTGACGTAGGCTTCGTTGATCACGAGCTGGGTCGCGCAGCTCTGCGGGTCGCAGAGCATGAACGGCACGCGGATCGGCTTGCCGCCGTCGATCTGCCAGGTCAGGCCGAAGGGCAGCAGCACCCCGAGCGGAACCGCCGCGACGGCCAGCAGGCGGCTTTCCTGCCCTGGGTCGTCGCGCAGCAGGAAGGAGCCGAGGAACTGGCCATTCGCCACGACAACCTGGCGCATGATGCAGGCCTTCTTGCCGTCGGTGCCCGGGTTGTCGCAAACCTTGAGCCAGTTCTTGGTCGGATCCGCGGGTACTGCCGGCGCGGCCGCTCCCTCGGCCGGGGCAGCCGGTGCCGTGGCGTCCTGCGCGAATGCCCCATACGAGGGCATCATCAGCGCGGCAACCGCGAGACCAGCGACGACGAGCTTTTTGACGGTCATTGAATTTCCTTGTGTCCCAACGGTGACTCTCCCGGTCACTTGATTTGTGCGCTCTTCAATGCACGAAATCCGGCAATAGCATGGCCAAGTCGAATTCCGGAAGCTTTAACCTGCAAGTGTTGCCGCTGCGCCCGACTCGTCGGCGATACGCGCCATTTTAGAAAGAATTGCAGCAGTTCCCTTCAGGCGCGCCGCCGCCGAGGGCCAGTCACGGCTGAACACGAGCTTCTGATCGGGCTTGATGCGGACCAGCATCGCCGGGTCGGAAACCATCCGCACCAGCCCTGCAGGATTGGGGAACTCGTTGTTGCGCAGCGTGATCACGGCGCCCTTCGGACCCGCATCGACCTTCTCCACGTTGGCGCTTCGGCACAGCGCCTTGACGAGGATGACCTTGAGCAGCGCCTCCACCTCTTCCGGCAGCGGGCCGAAGCGGTCGATGAGTTCGGCCCCGGCCGCATCGATCTCGCGCGCATCGGTCAGGTCGCCCAGGCGCCGGTAGAGCTGCATGCGCAGCGTCAGGTCGGGCACGTAGTGCTCGGGAATCATCACCGGCATGCCCAGGGAAATCGTCGGACTCCATTCGTTGCGGTCCTCGTACTCGACGTCGCCGTCGCGCAGCGCTGCCACCGCCTCCTCCAGCATAGCCTGGTAGAGCTCGAACCCGACTTCCCGGATATGGCCCGACTGCTCGTCACCGAGAAGATTTCCGGCCCCGCGGATGTCGAGGTCGTGGCTCGCGAGCTGGAAGCCGGCGCCCAGCGTCTCGAGCGACTGCAGCACCGACAGGCGCCGCTCGGCGGTGTCGGTGAGCTTGCGGTCGGCGGGAATCGTGAACAGCGCATAGGCGCGCTGCTTGGCCCGGCCGATGCGGCCGCGGATCTGGTAGAGCTGCGCGAGGCCGAAATTGTCGGCCCGGTGCACGATCAGGGTGTTGGCGTTGGGGATGTCGAGGCCGGATTCAACGATGGTCGTGGAGACCAGCACGTCGAACCTGCCGTCGTAGAAGTTGTTCATGATGTCGTCGAGTTCGCCCGGCGGCATCTGCCCGTTGGCGACCACATAGCTCACCTCCGGCACGTGCTGGCGCAGGAACTCGGCGATGTCGGGCTGGTCCTTGATCTTGGGCACTACATAGAAGGCCTGCCCGCCACGATACTTCTCGCGCAGCAGGGCCTCCCGGATCGAGAGCTGGTCGAAGGGCGACACGAACGTGCGCACCGCCAGCCGGTCCACCGGGGGCGTTGCCAGCAGCGACAGGTCGCGCACGCCCGTCAGCGCCAGCTGCAGCGTCCGCGGAATCGGCGTCGCGGTCAGCGTCAGCACGTGGACGTTGCCCTTGAGTTCCTTCAGCCGCTCCTTGTGGGCGACGCCGAAATGCTGCTCCTCGTCGATGATGAGCAGGCCGAGATCCTTGAACCGGATGGTCTTGGAGAGGAGCGCGTGGGTGCCCACGACGATGTCGACGGTGCCCTTCTCCAGCTCCTCCTTGGTGCTCTTGAGTTCGCTGGCGGCGACCAGCCGGGAAGCCTGCCGGATGCGCAGCGGCAACCCCGAAAAGCGCTCGGTAAAGGTGCGGAAGTGCTGGCGCGAAAGAAGCGTCGTCGGCACCACGACCGCCACCTGACGACCGGACATGGCCACCGCGAAGGCGGCACGCAGCGCCACCTCGGTCTTGCCGAAGCCCACGTCGCCGCACACCAGCCGGTCCATGACCTTGCCGGACGACAGGTCCTCGAACACTGCGGCGATCGCCGCGAGCTGGTCCTCCGTCTCGTCATACGGGAAGCGGGCGGCGAATTCCTCGTAGAGGCCGGGCTGCACATCGACCGGCGGCACGGTGAGCAGCTGGCGCTGCGCCGCGATCTTGATGAGCTGGTCCGCCATCTCGCGGATGCGCTTCTTCAGCCTGCTCTTCTTGGCCTGCCAGGCCACGCCGCCGAGCTTGTCGAGCTCTGCGATCGAATCAGAGCCGTAGCGCGACAGCAGCTCGATGTTCTCTACCGGCAGGTAGAGCTTGGTGTTACCCGCGTACTCGATCTCGACGCAGTCGTGCGGGGCGCCCTGCACCTCGATGGTCTTGAGCCCGAGGAAGCGGCCGATACCGTGGTCCACATGGACCACGAGGTCGCCGGCCGCGAGCCCTGCCGCTTCGGTCAGCGCATCGGAGGCGCGCTTGCGCTTCTGGGGACGAAGCAGGCGCTCGCCGAGAATATCCTGCTCCGACAGCACCAGCATGTCGCTGGTCTGGAAGCCGGTCTCGAGTCCCAGCACCACCAGCGCCGTGGTATCGGGCGAGGTCGTTTCCGCATCGCGCCAGTTCTCTGCGAGGCGGGGATGGCCGAGGCCATGGTCGGCCAGCACCTGCGCCATGCGGTCGCGTGAGCCCTCCGACCAGCAGGCGATGATGGTCCGGCGGCGCGCCTTGCTCTCGCTGCGCAGCAGCTTGACCACCGCCTCGAACAGATTGACGTCCTGCGCCTGCCGCTCGGCGGCAAAGCTCGGCGCGATGCGGCCGCCGGCATCGTCCGCCTTGCGGGCATCCGGTGCGACGAACGGGGAGAGCTGGATGACGCCTTGGTCGGGCGCGAGGGCGTAGATCGGCCGCTCCATCTCGTAGAGCTGTTCGGGCGGCACCGGCTTGTAGGGCGCGGCCGACTGTGGCGCCTGCTTTTCGTGCCGGGCGTCCTCGCGCGCCTGGTAGTAGTCGCGGATCTGCTCCTGCCGGTCGGTGAACGCCTCCTTCGCCTGGTCGTCGAAGACGAACGGCGCGGCGCCAGTATAGGCGACCAGGTGGTCCAGTTCCTCGAAGAAGAAAGGCATCCAGTGCTCGACGCCGGGGAAACGCTGCCCAGCGCTGACCGCCGCATAGAGCGGATCGTCGACGGTGTTGCCGCCGAACATCGTGGTGTAGCGCGCGCGGAAGCGCTTGATCGCCTCCTCGCTCAGCAGCACTTCGCTCATCGGCGCGAGCGCGATGCGCTTGACGTTGCCCGTCGTGCGCTGGCTGTCCGCGTCGAAGGTGCGGATCGTTTCGAGCTGGCGGCCGAAGAAATCAAAGCGCAGCGGTGTCTCCGCCCCGGCGGGATAGAGATCGACCAGGCCGCCACGGACCGCATACTCACCTGCCTCGCGCACCGTCGGCACGCGCAGGTAGCCGTTGCCGGCCGCCCACGCGATCAGCTTCTCGCTGTCCACGACCTGTCCCGCCGCGGCGGCAAAGCTCATGCCTGCGACGGCCTCGCGCGGCGGCAGCTTCTGCACCAGCGCGTTCACCGTGGTGAGGACGATGGCTCCATGCGCCGCCCCGCTCGCGATGGTCGAGAGCGTGGTCATGCGCGCGGCGATCGTCACGCCGTTGGGCGAGACGCGATCATACGGCAGGCAGTCCCAGGCAGGCAGGGTCAGGATCTGGTGGCCCGGCATCAGCTGCGCCAGGATTTCCGCCATGCGTTGCAGCCGCCGGCCGTCGCGGGCCACGAACACTGCGCTCACGGCCGCGTCCGGCTGAGCCTTCAGCCGCTCCTCGATCTGGCGCGCCAGCACCACCGGCTGCATGCCGTCGGGGACATTGGAGATCGTGCGGGCGGGACGGATGTCGGTCATCAGGAAGTCCGGAACCTGAGCAGGTCGGCGAGCAGTTCGTGGTCGGCGTCGGCAGGCGCCGGTTCCTGGCCCATCAGCCACTTGAGCAGGTCGGTGTCGGCTTCCTCGATAAGCGTCTCGAAACGATCGAGTTCTGCCCTGTCCATGCCGCCGAGGCGCGCGTCGGCATAGGGGCCGAGCAGCAGGTCCATTTCCTTGGTACCGCGGTGCCAGGCGCGATAGCGCAGGCGACGCAGTCGCATAGGCAATTCTTCACCGGCGTCTTCTTGAAGGGCCATGATCGGGGGGTCTCGGGCAATGTGGAGTGGCTGTTTACGCGCTTGACCCGCCCCTGTCCACGCCGCTGACTTGACCGGCGCGGCCGGCGCGGCACACATGGCGGCATGGCGCGTCCATCCGTCCTCGATCCGCTCTTCCGCTCGCTCCACTCCATCAAGGGGGTGGGCCCACAGCTCAGCACGCTGCTCACCCGCTTCTTCGGCGCTCCCGAGGGACAGGAAGCGATTGCGCTCGATCTCCTCATGCACATGCCAACTGGCGTCATCGACCGGCGGCGCATGGATGGCATCGCGGCCGCAGTCCACAACAACGTGGCGACCCTCAAGCTTCACATCGACCGGCACTAGCCACCGCCCCGGGGCAGACCAAGCGTGCCGCACCGCGTCTTCGCGCATGACGAGACGGGCGAAATACAGCTCGTCTACTTCCGCGCTCAGGGCGGCTGGGTTGAAAAGCTCCTGCCCGTCGGGGAGACGCGCTACGTCTCGGGCACCATCGGCTTCTTCAACGGTGAAAAGCAGATCACCCACCCCGACTACGTCGTCGAGGCCGACAAGTTCGAGGACATGCCGCTGGTCGAGCCGGTCTACCCGCTCACCCACGGCCTCAGCTCCCGTGCGCTGATCAAGCTGACGCGCCAGGTGCTGGACACCCTTCCCGACCTGCCCGAGTGGATGCCTCCCGAGCGCATCGCCGAGTTCGGCTGGCCAGGCTTCCGGGCCGCGATGGTCGCCTCGCACGTGCCCGAAACGCCGGACGACGCGCAGCTGTGGTCGAAGAACCGCATGCGCCTCGCCTATGACGAGTACCTCGCCGGCCAGCTGGCACTGCTGATCGTCCGCTCGCAGCTCGTCTCGCCGCGGGGCATCGCCCGCACCTTCACGGGCAAGATCACCGCCGAGGTGACCGCCGCCCTGCCCTACACCCTTACCGAGGGCCAGCGCCTCGCGGTCGAGGACATCCTCAAGGACCTTGCTGCACCCGAGCGCATGTCGCGCCTCGTCCAGGGCGACGTCGGCGCCGGCAAGACCGTGGTCGCGCTGATGGCGATGGCGGCCGTCGCCGAGAGCGGTGCGCAGTCGGCCCTGATGGCGCCGACCGAACTGCTGGCGGCGCAGCACTACCGTTCGCTTGCCCCGATCTGCGTAAAGGCAGGGCTCGGCATCGAGCTCCTCACCGGCAAGATGCCGGCGGCGGACCGCCGCGCCGCACTGGAGCGGCTCCGCACCGGCGAAAGCCAGATCGCCGTCGGCACCCACGCCCTGTTCCAGTCGGGAGTCGAGTTCCACAACCTCGGCCTCACCGTCGTCGACGAGCAGCACCGCTTCGGCGTGCACCAGCGCCTCGCCCTCAGCGAGAAGGGCTCGCATGCGGACCTGCTGGTGATGACGGCGACGCCCATCCCTCGCACCCTGGTCCTCACCCATTTCGGCGACATGGCGGTGTCGATCCTGCGCGAGAAGCCGCGCGGTCGTCAGCCCATCGATACCGCCGTCACCTCGATCGCCGAGTACGGGCGCGTCGTCCAGCGCCTCAAGGCGCGAATAGACGAGGGTGCCCAGGCCTTCTGGGTGTGCCCCCTGGTCGAGGAAAGCGAGACGCTCGAGGTCGTCGCCGCCGAGGATCGGTTCGCCGAGCTCAGGAAGGTGTTTGGTGACCAGGTTGTCCTCGTCCACGGCCGCATGAGCGCCGCCGCCAAGCAGGACGCGATGGACCGCTTCCAGCGCAACGAGGCCAAGGTTCTCGTCGCGACCACGGTGATCGAGGTCGGCGTCGACGTGCCCAACGCCACCATCATGATCATCGAACATGCCGAACGGTTCGGCCTCGCCCAGCTCCATCAGCTGCGCGGCCGCGTCGGGCGCGGCAGCCAGCGCTCGGCCTGCCTCCTCCTCTACAAGGAGCCGCTGAGCGAGACGGCACAGGCGCGCCTCGACACCATCAAGCGGACCGAAGACGGGTTCGAGATCGCCGAGAAGGACCTCGAGCTGCGCGGCCAGGGCGACGTGCTCGGCACGCGCCAGTCCGGCATGCCGGGCTACCACCTCGCCGTCCCCGACGTGCACCGGCACCTGCTCGAGTGGGCCCACGAGGACGCAAAGAACGCGCTGGCCCGCAACCCCGGGCTGACCGGCCCGGATGGCGAGGCGTTACGTATCCTCCTTTACCTGTTCCGCAAGGACCTTGCCATTCCGCTCCTCAGAGCCGGCTGACTTCATGCACATCCGTCCCTTCGAACGCCGCGACAC
>JAEYZJ010000201.1 GCA_023430705.1 Pseudomonadota bacterium
ATCCGCCAAGCTCCCGGCCGATGGGGAGGGAGAAGGGACGATGACAGCTATCGGAGAGGCACGCGCGCTGGTCTGGCAGCACGGTGTCGTCAGCGTCGAAGCGCTGGGCGGCATGGTCGGGCCGACCCTCTTCATCCTGCCCGATGGCCGCCAGGTGGCGCCGTTCCAGGTCGCCCCGTGGGCCACCGAGGCCGGCAGCGACGACCTGCCGGGTATCCTCAGGCGCCTGCGCGGCGAGTGGCCCTGCGTCCCCTTCGGCTCGGACGCCGACCGGAAGCCTGCCGCGGGCTGGCCCGGCTCGACAGCAGCGACCACCGTCGACCCCCTCCCGCATGGCTTCTCCTCCAACCACGACTGGCGCTTCGAGCCGGGCGCCGGCGGCAGCATCGGCCTCGCCATCGACTATCCCGCCAGCCACCCGGTCCGGGCCCTGCGCCGCACCGTGACGCCGGACCCCGCCGCGACGGCGCTCGACTTCACGCTCGAGATCGACATCCGCGAGGACTGCGTACTGCCGATCGGGCTCCATCCCTCGTTTCGCCTGCCCGCCAGGGCCGGTGCCATGCGCATCGAGGTCGGCTCCGACGTGACCGGCATGACCTTCCCCGCGCCGGTCGATGCCTCGTCGATCTTCACCGAAAACGCGGTGCTGAAGCCCTGGCACGACGTGCCGCTCAAATCCGGCGGGCGGCTCGATGTTCGTGGGGTGCCCCTGGCGCAGCAGACCGAGGAGCTTGTGCAGCTCATCGACATGCCGGGGCAGGGGTCATTGTGGAATACCGCCGAGGGCTACCGGGTGAAGCTGAGCTGGAACCCCGAGCACTTTCCGAGTGCGCTGCTCTGGCTGTCAAATCGCGGCCGCAGCCTTGCCCCGTGGAATGGGCGGCACCTCGCCCTGGGCTTCGAGCCGATCTGCGCCGCCTTCGACCTTGGCCAGCAGGTCTCGGCGGCGGAGAACCCTGTTTCGCGCCAGGGCGTCGCGACGGCCCGCAGGTTTGCCGCAGGCGAGCGGTTCACGACCCGCTACCGTATCGAGGTGGAACCCGCCGGGATCGTGTGACCCCGGCGGCCGGTCTCAGCGCGCGAAGCGTACCAGTACCGTGCGGATCTCGAGCGGAGCGACCTCGACGTTGAGGGTTTTGCCCTCGAGGCCCAGGCCTTCGCGCGGATGCTCGATCGGGTCGGCAGCGCGGGCGGCAGCCGGCTGCCCGGTGAAGGTCACAGCCTGGACCTGCCTTTCGCCGGTGAGGTTCTGCAGCCGCAGCGCCACCCAGCCCTTGTCCTCGCCCGGCTTGGTCGTCACCAGCACGGCCGGATTGGCCGCCGAGAAGTAGCTGTCGGAGCGCTTGCCGGTCGGAGCGATGTCACGCATCGCGACCGGTGGCACCGCCATTTCGGCGGCGAAGCGGGCCGCCGCGGCGGCATCGGTCGGCCCGGTGCCCGTGGTCAGCCGGTAGCGCAGCGGGATCCGGCCCGACTGTGACGACTTGAAGTTGACCAGCCAGTGGTTGTTGAGCGCCCAGCTCATGATCGTCGGGCCCTCCGGCTGCAGCGTCCGGTTCCACTTGCCCGTCGTGATGCCGCCCAGGTGCACCAGCGGCGCATCGAGCGGCACGACCGTAACGTTGCGCTCGCCGTCGCTCACGGCGGCCCAGCGGCCGATCGGGTACCAGTCCTTGGCAGCGCCATCGAGCTGATCGCGGTTGGGCACCGCCGGGATGCCGTTGAGGTCGATGAGGAAATCCGCCCGTGCGAGGTTGAACGGGAAGGCGATGAACACCGCCTCGGCCTCGGGATGGTCGAGCTTGTCGATCGTCCAGTCGACCAGCACGGCCTTGGTGCCGGCATCGAGCGCATAGACCACGGTCGCGGCCGAGACGCCCGGTGCCTCGACCTTCACCGTGATCGAGGCGCGCCCCTCGTAGATCGAGGCATCCTCGAGGCTCACGCGGGTGGCGGTCTCGCGCCGCCACGGGGTGTCCTTGTGGCCGGTGAAGAACTCGGGCTTGTCGAAGCTGATATCGGCGATGGCGAGGCGATCGTCGGGGTGATCGACGGTTTCGTAGATGTATTCGCCGGGGCCCCATCCCTGGTATTTTCCAGCGAAGTCATGGCCCTGCGCCTTGTCGAACAGTTCGGCGATGGCGCCGGTCTGCCGGTCGATCCGGACCCGGTAGTGGGCGTTCTCGATGGTGTCGCCACTGGCCTTCAGGTCATCGGCCGGCACACCGTCCTCGAGGTTGAGGAAGGCGTAGCCCATCGGCGGGATGGTGCCCGCGACGCGACGGATATCGGGGTAGGGGCGCGGCCCGCCCCAGGTGCTGCGCCGGTTGAAGAAGGTATCGAGCATGCCGACCGGTGCGGCCCCGCCGCGCGGCTCGGGCTCTTCGACGATCACCTGGCGCTCCCACGGCAACGTGTTGAAGACCAGCAGTTCCCGGATGCCCGAGTCCTTGAAGGCTTCGGCCGGATCGAGATTTCCGAGGTTGAAGATCCCCTCCGGTCCCTTAGTGCCGAGTGGGGCCGCCAGGGCGTTGGCGGCCTTGGCGACCGCGCTGTGGCCCTCCATGGCGGCGGTGTAGGCAAAGCCGGCCTTGCGGTTCCACTGTGCCTGGCTGAAGAGCGAGTGCGGAGCCTCGACCGAGGAGTAGGCGCCCCAGGTGTGCTCGTCGAAAAGGGTCATGGATTCATAGGTTTGGTCGGCGCGCGCAGCGTTCCAGTCGGTCGCACCCTGGCTTCTCCGCCAGCTCTCGAGGCTCTCGCCGATCCCCACGATCTCATGGGCATTGCGGTTCACGGCGACCTCGAATGCCGAGGAGCCGACCCCGTCGGCCCAGTGGTCGGTCCAGTCGCCGCGCTGCGTCCCGATCACGCCCGCGTACTTCTTTTCGAGCAGCCGGCCGAAATCTGTGACGGTGATGAACTCCATCCGCCAGTTGGTGCGCTCCTCGTTCCAGCGCTTCACGAATTCCGGCATGCGGGCGTCCGGCGGGCCGTTGTCGACGCGCACCGGGTGGGTGCTCTCGCAGTAGAGGAAGTCGAACGGATAGCTGTCGTCGTTCTCGAGCTCATCGATCCAGCGAGGGAGGAGACGGTCGACCAGGTCCCAGTTGCCGAGCCCTGCCTGCGAGCGGCCGAACAGGTAGTGGTAGCCGTTCCAGGCGAGCACCTGCTTGCCCGACGGACCTTCCCAGCGGAAGGCGCCGGGAAAGGGCTTGGGCCGCGCCCCGCGGATCGGATTGATGGCGGCGGTGTAGAACTTGATTCCCAGTTCGGCGAGTAGGTCGGCGAACAGCCAGCTGACGCCGTTGACGTCGTCCTGCATCGCCGCCTCGACCTGAAAGCCGAACTCGTCGCGGATGGCGCGCAGCGGATAGAGTGAACGGTGCATCTGCTCGATATTGAGCAGCGGCGTCATGTTGTACTGCATGCCGGCGATGTCGATGCGACCCTGCTCGTGCCAGTGACGGAAGCGCTCGATCTCGCCTTTGCTCGCCTGCCGCAGGTGCCTGAGGAACGGTCCGGTCGTCTCGATCGTCCAGCGGTACTGCGCCTCGGCCGGATAGCCGTCGGTCGCCTCGATCAGGTCCAGCGCCTGACCGACGAACTCGCCATGCTGGCGCAGCGCCACTTCCTGATAGTCGGTGAAGCCGATATCGGTGTGAGCATGGTTGCAGATGTAGATCGTCTTGATCTTGCTCATGTTTTTCCTACCTAAAAAGACTTAGCCAAGTGCAATGCGGGTCCAGGCGCGGGGTGCCACGGTGAAGCTGACGCTACCCGAGGAGACCGGCAGCGCCTTTCCGTCCGTCCCCGACAAGGAGGTGCGGCTGGCCTTGGTCGGCGTGAAGCTGCCCGGGCCGACCTTCACCTCGACCGGCTCGTCAGCCGGATTGAGAACCGAGAGCGCCACCCCTTCGCCGTCGACCTCGAGCCGGGTGAGGAGGGTCGAGCCGAGCTCGAGCCGGAGCAGCGACGCCGCGGTGCTGCGGACCGGGCCACGTCCGGCATAGACATGGCTCGCGAGCGGCTGGGCGTAGGCGAGCGCCGCCTGCGCCGACGCGCCGATCCCGCGCCGCGGCGCCGGTACGAGCGTGAAGCGGTATTTGCTCTGCCCGCCCTGGTCGGCCTGGAAGTTGGTGCTCCAGTAGTTGTTGGTGAGCCACGCAAGGAGCGCCGGATGTTCGCGCGCCACCCGCCCGTCGGGTTCGCCGAAACGGCCGAACGTGTAGCCGCCGACCTGCCATAGCGGGGCATCGGGGCAGGCGACCGTCATCTCCGAGGTGTCATCCGCGATCCGGATGAAGCGTTGCGCGGTGATGTAGTGCCGGCTCGCATAGGGCAACTGCTCGTCGTCGAGCCTGACCACCGCGCCGCCGGTCTCGTAGTGGCAGTCCCACCCGCTGGCGAGCGCGGCGGGGAGCGGCAGGTAGAGCGCGTGCGGCTCGACGATGGGCTGCTTGCTCACCGTGGCCTCGACATGCAGCACGGGCTCGTCGCCGACGAGGCGGTAGAGCACCGCGACCCGATCGCCGTTGGGCAGCTGGAAGCTCTGGGTGATGCGGGCGTTGCCGCGTTCGACGGCCTCGGTCGCCTCGACCAGCTTGCCGTCGAAGCGTTCGGCCTGCCAGTCGGTGTGCCACGCCTTGTGCCAGTCGGGCGATTCCAGTTCCGGTATGTCGAACATGTCGGTGCGCTTGCCCGATGCGATGCGCTCGAGCACCGGCACGCCGAACCTGAGATGATCCGCCCCCGCCCCGGCGTACTCGGTGCCGTCGAGCTTGAGCGACGTGAGGCCCCCGTTCGGATCGAGCGTGAACGTGATGCGGCCGTTCGACAGCGTGCCTTCCGCCGCCACCAGCTTGGCGTCCGCCATCACCGCGGCCTTCGCCGCCGGCAGGGTGACGTAGGAGAGTGGGGGAACCTCGATGGGCGCGGTGTAGTAGGCCCCTTGTTCGGGCAGGTCGGACGTCACCACGTCCTGGCGCTGGATGCGATGCGAGGAGGGGCCGGTAGGTACGAGGTCCTCGAGTCCGAAGCCGCGCTTGGGGTCGGGTGCGTCGGCCATCGGCGGCAGGTAGGGCAGCCGCACCGACTGTTTCGCCGCAAACCCGTGCGGGTTGTAGAGCAGCAGCGTCGGTTCTTCCCCGCCGGCCTCGATGGCGAGCCGCTCGAGCCCGTCGCGCCGCAGCATGCGGGCAACGCTCGCGCCCTCGGCCACCGTGGCAAGCTTCAGCAG
>JAEYZJ010000216.1 GCA_023430705.1 Pseudomonadota bacterium
AAGTCGTCGAAGGCCTTCTCGGTGACGTTGATGATGTGGCTCGCGATGAACGGTGCGCCTTCGGCAGCGCCCTGCTCGGCCGACTTGATGGCGCATTCCCACTCGAGCACTGCCCAGCCATCGAAGCCGTAGGCGCTGAGCTTGGAGAAGATGCCGGCGAAGTCGACCTGCCCGTCGCCGAGCGAGCGGAAGCGCCCTGCCCGGTTCACCCAGCTCTGGTAGCCCGAGTACACGCCCTGCCTGCCCGTCGGGTTGAACTCGGCGTCCTTGACGTGGAACATCCGGATCCGCTCGTGATAAAAGTCGATGTACTGCAGGTAATCTAGCTGCTGCAGCACGAAGTGGCTCGGATCGTAGAGCAGGTTGGCGCGGGCGTGGTTGTTCACGCGCTCGAGGAACATCTCGTAGGTTGCCCCGTCGAACAGGTCCTCGCTCGGATGGATTTCGTAGCAGAGGTCGACGCCGTGGCGGTCGAACTCGTCGAGGATGGGGGTCCAGCGACGGGCCAGTTCGTCGAAAGCCTCTTCCACGAGCCCTGCGGGACGTTGCGGGAACGGATAGAGGTAGGGCCAAGCGAGCGCGCCCGAGAAGGTGGCGTGCACCTTGAGGCCAAGGTTCCTGGATGCCGCGGCGCAGTGCTTGAGGTGCTGCACGGCCCATTCCTGCCGCGCCTTGGGGTTGCCGCGCACCGCCGGGATGGCGAAGCCGTCCGACAGCTCGTCATAGGCCGGGTGCACCGCCACCAGCTGGCCGATGATGTGGCTCGCGAGCTCGGCGATCTCGAGGCCATGGCTCTGGACCGTGCCCTTGACCTCGTCGGCATAGGTCCTGGAGGTCGCGGCCTTTTCCACATCGATGAAGTGGGTCACCCAGGTCGGGATCTGCACGCCCTTGTAGCCAAGGTCGGCCGCCCAGGCGCAGATGTTGTCCAGCGTATCGAATGGCGCCTTGTCGCCAGCAAACTGGGCCAGAAAGATCGCCGGCCCTTTGATGGTGCGCATAAGATTACCTCCCCTTGGCGGCACTTTCCGGCCGCTGCGTGCACGTACGTCATGCGGCTGGGCCGTCTGACTTTTCGGGTTTCAAGTGAAACGGTGTTGGCAGTCGAGTCAAGGCGAGCCGCCCCCCAGTTGTGGAGGGAGCGGACCTGCCTCCGGCGGATCGTCGCCACGGACCTCGGTAAGCACGGCATCGGCGTGATGAACGTCGATACGGCGGCTCAGGACGAAGCGATCGAGCGCCTCGCCCACTGCTTTGAACTGCGGCGTCGCCCACATCCTCGCGTGCGCTGCATCGTCCGCAAAGCACTCGCTGACGAGGACCGTGTCGGGCTCGCCA
Organism: Pseudomonadota bacterium; assembly: GCA_023430705.1. GTDB lineage: Bacteria > Pseudomonadota > Alphaproteobacteria > Rhizobiales > Devosiaceae > Devosia_A. Next base: position 1,339 of record JAEYZJ010000216.1, read on the forward strand.
TCACGCAGGCTCGGCTCGAAATAGAGGACACCGTCCAGCGATCTGATCCAGGGCACCAACGGGCGAAGAACCGCCATCAGTTGCTCGCCACCGCCCGGCCGGCACCTGAACCAGACGTTGATGAAGCGCATTGGCCCTCTCCCCGAGTTAGCGCCGGGCAGGCTTGGAACGTTCCCTTGCCAGGTTTTCGTCGGCCCGGAAACGCGCCATGCGCGTGACGAGATCGAGCGGCAAGGGCTTGTCCTTGGGGAAGCGCAGCGCCGACTTCAGTATCTCATAGGGCTTCAGTTCGTCGGCAAACTTCTCCCACACCGTGAAGGGAGGCGGACAGGACAACGCGTAGTGCCTCGTCGCCACGGACAGGTAGAAGACCCAGCCGTGATACCTGAACGCCGGCAACTGGTAACTGATGACCTCCTCGGCGTCGGGCACAGCGTCCAGTATCGCTGCCCGCATCTGCAGGATGGCTTCGGCGTCGGCAGGCGCCAGCGACGCGAGATATTCGGCAAACGACTTGAAATCGGTCTTCGCCATGCTCCCCTCCTCGTGATGGCGGAACCCGGAAAGACTGGATGGCCGGCGTCACGGCCGGCCATCCACTAGATAGGCTACTTCAGCAGCGCGCGCGCCTCGTCGGGGCCGAGCGCGGCGGGACGCTCGCATGTGGTCTGCAAGGTGATCACCTGCCCTGTCTCGCCGGCTTTCAGGATCGAGGTCATGACGTCGACCGCATGCAACGCTACGTCGAGGCCACAGCGCGCCGCCCGGCCGGTCTCGATCGAGTCCAGCATGTCGGCTAGGCCCGCATTGCGATAGTTCGCACGCGGCGCGGGCTTGTCGAGTTCCTGGTTGGCGATGCCGAACGGGTGGTCCCATGGGCTCACCGCCTCCTTCACCCCGGCGCGGTCGGTGATCGTGAGGTCACCGTTGAAGAAGTTCGGGTCGGGCACATAGATCGAACCCTCCGTGCCGTAGAGTTCGATGTTGTGGTGGCCGTGGCTGGCCACGTCCCAGCTCGCGCCCAGCGTCACCTGCGCGCCGTCGTGGAACTCGAGGATGGCATTGACCGTGGTCGGCGTGTTCACCTTGATCCTGGTGCCCTTATACGGCGAACCTTCGGTCGTCACCTCGCGCTCGTCGCGACCCTTGCTGGTGAAGGCGGTGACGCGCTTGATCGGCCCGATCAGGCTGATGAGGTTGGTGATGTAGTACGGTCCCATGTCGAGGATCGGACCGCCGCCGGGCTGGAAGAAGAAGTCCGGATTGGGGTGCCAGTGCTCCATCCCCCGGCTCATCACGTGCATCGTGCCGGAGGCGACGCGGCCGAGCTTGCCGCTGTCGATGATCGAGCGTGCCTGCTGGTGCGCGCCGCCGAGGAAGGTGTCGGGGGCCGAGCCGACCTTGAGCTTGTGCTCCTCGGCCAGTGCCCGGATCTCGATGCCCTCTTCCACGCTCAGCACGAAGGGCTTTTCGGAATAGGCATGCTTGCCGGCCGAGAGGATTTCCTTGGTGATGGTGAAGTGGCTTGCCGGAATCGTGAGGTTCACGATCACGTCCAGCTCGGAATTCTTGAGCAGCTCGTCCGGGGTCTGCGCGGCGACGCCGTACTCATCGGCGCGCTTCTTGGCCGCTTCCGGGATGATGTCCGCGATGGCCCGGACTTCGAGATTCCTGAATAGCGGCGCGAGGCGCAGATAGGCGGCCGAGATATTCCCGGCGCCCATGATGCCGACGCCATAGGTCTTTGCCATGATGCTAGACTCCGAGGGTCTTGATGAAGGCGATCGAGCGGCTGGCGAAGCGCTGGACATCCTTGGGGTTGTCGTGTTCGGCGATGAAGTACTGCGCATTGGTCTGGTTGCGGATGACCGGCCAGAGCGCCTTCCA
>JAEYZJ010000270.1 GCA_023430705.1 Pseudomonadota bacterium
CGGGCATGGCGGCCGGCGCCTGCATCTCGCCCGGGCGGTACCAGCGCAACGGCAGCGGCATGCCGGCATCGAAGCTGATGTCGCGCTTGCCGATGTTGACGATCAGGCGGCCGTCCTCGGGACGCGATTGCACATAGGCCCAGACCTCGAGCGCGGCTTCGAGCCGGCCCTCGGGCAGCGTAAGCGACGTCTCGGCGAGGATTCGCTCGTAGGACGCTGCATAGCCCATCGAGTCGTGGGTGAGGTAGCAGCCCGAGCGAAGGACCTTGACGACGGGGCTGCCGAAGTCGGTGGCGTTGAAACGCTCGCCGACCCGATCGTAGAAGGCGGTGCCGCCGGCGCTGACGACGACCGGCTGGTCGTCGGCGAAGAGCCCTTCGGCGATGGCGGACTGCGCGAGCGCGGCCACATCGTCGACTAGACCGGCAGCCGCCTCGGGAGTGGGAAGTAGGCCTTCGAAGCACTCGAAGCCGCCGAGCGCCAAGCCATCGGCGGCAACGACGGTACGGGCCACGTCCATGGCGAGCGCGCGCGAGCGCGCACCGGCCCGGCCCCCGGCAAAACCCATCTCCACGAGGACGTGCAGCGGATTGCCGGCGGGCGGCGGATTGCGCCTTGCCCCCGCGGCAAGCATGGCGACGCCCTCGGCGCCGTCGGCGAGGCAATAGAGCTCGAAGCCCGGCTGATGCAGGGCACGGAAGCAGGCGTCGATGGCCTGGGCGCCGATCGGCTGGTTGGCGATGATGACGCGGCGGACTCCGAAACGCAGGCAGACCTGCAGCTGCTGCACGGTGGCGACCGTGATGCCCCAGGCGCCGTCGGCCAGCTGCAGGTCGAAGAGATCGGGCGACATGGTGGTCTTGCCATGTGGGGCAATGACGAGGTCGTTGGCGGCAGTGAAGTCGCGCATCCAGGCACTGTTGGCGCGCAGGACGTCTTCGCGGATTACGGCGACCGGCAGCGGCAGGTCGCCGGCAAGCACGTTCCAGCCCTGTGCCCCGACTTCGCCCACGGACAGCGCCGGCGCGTCGAAAGGCAGCCCCTTGGTGAGCGGATCGAGCGGCTGGGCGCGTAGCGACGCGAGGTCGAGGCGGGGCAGAGACGGCATATGCGGGACGACCTCACGTTCTACAATATGGAACGCCACTCCTGGCGGTTGAGCCATTCTAATGGCACGCGGAATGGAGCTGTCAACTCCTGACTGGGCGTACGCTCCACGGAACGCTTGCGTCACGGGCAATGGTGCTGTCATATCGGGCCGCGCACCGACTCCGTGCCCAGGCGTTCTATCTTGTGGAACCACCATCAGAACGGCGACCCCGAGCCATGCCCCGAGCTGCACGACCAGCAAAGACCAAGCCAATGGCCCCGACACTGGATGCGCGCATCCAGTCGGTAGCGCGCGCCAAGGCCCTCCTGGACGCGATGGCCTCGGGTGAATGGGTGACGCTGCGGGACCTCGCGGCGCGCACGGGGCTGGCCAAGACCACGGCATTCAACCTCGTGACAGCCCTGGTCGACGTGGGGTTGTGCGAGCGTGACGCGAAGGCGGGGGCCTACCGGCTCAGCATGGAGCACCTGGTCTACGGCAAGGCGGTGGAACGACGGCTCGACCTCACCGAGATCGCGCGACCGCACCTCGTGCGGCTCTGCGCGGCGACGCGCGAGACGGTGAACCTCGCGATCCCCGGCCCCACCGACGCGATGATCATCGACAGCCTCGAGGGCAGCCAGTCGCTGCGTGCCTCGTCCTATGCGGGCACGCGCGCTGCATACCACTCGACGGCGTGCGGGCGGGCGCTGCTGGCGCACCAGCCCGAGAGCTTCCGGCGGCTGGTCTATTCGATCCGGCACCTGCCGGCCGCCACCAGCCGCACGATCACCGATCCGGAGGGGCTGGAGGCGGTACTCGAGCGCTGCCGCAGCATAGGCTGGACCACGGAATACGAAGAGAACGAGATCGGGGCGGCCTGCGTCGCGGCGCCGATCTTCAACCGCGAGGGCGAGGCTGTCGCGGCGGTGAGTATCGCCGGACCGTCGAGCCGGTTCGAGCCGGACGCGATCGAGCGGCTGGGCAAGCTGCTCGTCACCAGCCTCGCCGACATCACCCAAGACCTTCCCAACCACTACGCGCCACCCGGTATCAGCAAATGAGTCAAAGCCGCATCCTGCTCGCGGGCCTGTTCCACGAGACCCACAGCTTCGTCGACGAAGTGACGGGCCTAAGCGAGTACACCATCCATCGCGGGCCGGAGGTCATGGCGCGGCGCGGCGACGGCTCGACGATCGACGGCTTCCTCGAGGTAGCCGAGCGCGAAGGGTGGACGGTGGTGCCGGTTTGCGACTACTCGGCATTGCCCTCGGGCACCACTGAGCATTCCGTTTTCGAGCTGTTCTGGGACGAACTGGAGCAGGCAATTCACGCGGCGCTCGCCGACGGCGGGCTGCATGGCATCTGGCTGGCCCTTCACGGTGCGATGGTAACGACCGAGAGCGTCGATCCCGAGGGCGAGCTGCTGGGCCGGATCCGGCGCATTCCCGGCGCGGCGGAGCTGCCGATCTTCGGGGTGTTCGACCTGCATGCAACGTTCACCGCCGCCATGGCAGCAGGTGCTAACGGTCTCGTCGGCTACCGCGAGAACCCCCATATCGACGCCCGCGATTCCGCCGTGCGCTCTGCCGAACTGCTGGCGCGGGCGCTGAGCGAAGGGCGGACGCCACGCATGCACGCGCGCAACGCGCCGATCATCTGGCCGCCGACCGGTACCGGCACTGCCGACCGGCCGATGCGCGATCTCGAGGCGTTGGCCCGGCAGATCGAGGCGGAGAGTCCCGACGTATGGACCGTGAACGTCGTTGCCGGCTACTCGTTCTCGGACGTGCCTGATGCAGGCGTTGCGTTCTCGGTGACGACGGTTGGCAGCGATGCGGACGCGACTGCCGCGCTCGACCGGCTGGAGCAACTGGCCATCGAGACGCAGGCACTGGGACTGCCGCAGGAATGGTCGCTGGAGGAGGCGCTGGAGGAGGCCAAGCGAGCGCCTGACGGGCCCAACATCATCGTCGAGCCGAGCGACAATATCGGCGGCGGCGCGCCCGGTGACTGCACCTCGGTACTGCGGGGCTTTCTCAGGCACGAGATCACCAACGCAGCAGTGGCAATCGCCGACCCGGAGGCCGTCGAGGCCCTGGCGGAGGTGCCGATCGGCGGCACGGCCCGACTCGCCATCGGAGGCAAGGGTAGCCGGCTAGATCCGGGCCCGGTGGAACTCGAGGTGACACTGGTCAGCCGCAGCGATGGCGCCTTCACGCTCGAGGACCGCAAGAGCCACCTCGCGGCGATGCAGGGCGTCTACATCAACATGGGTCCCTCGGCGGTGGTCGAGGCCAAGGGCATCAAGATCCTGCTCAACAGCATCAAGACGCCACCGTTCGACCTCGGCCAGTTCCGCTCGCAGGGGATCATCCCCGAAGAACTGTCGGTGATCGGGGTGAAGGCGGCGGTGGCGCACCGCCGCGCCTACGACAAGATCGCCAAGCGCAGCTTCACCGTGACGACGCCGGGGCCCTGCACCAGCGACCTCGCATCCCTGCCCTACCAGCGGCTGCGGGCCAACGTTTTTCCCCTGGCTTGAACCGTTAGCGACGCCTCGCCCGCGGGGTCGCTCCTTGGCGGCGCCGCAGAGCCCGGCATTGCCGGGACGATGCCAGCCGGCGGGGCTCGCTCCAGGGCCCGGACAAGCCCCCCAATCCCAACTATCGGAGTTACAGATGATCGAATATCCCAGCGCGCCGGATACGCCCCGCTCGCACCTGCCGTTCAGCCCCGCCACCAAGGTGGGCGAGCTGATCTTCGTGTCGGGCCAGGCCTCGGTTGATGCCACCGGCAAGATCGTCTCGGGGAAGTTCGAGGAAGAGATGCGGCGTTCGATCGAGAACCTGCGGAAGGTGCTCGAGGATGCCGGCAGCGATCTCGCGCATGTGGTCCAGACGCGCAACTACGTGCGCGACAATGATGACGTCCCGCACTTCAACAAGCTCTACACCGAGTATTTTGCGGCGCCGTATCCGGCGCGCACGACGATCACCAACTGCCTCGGCCCGCAGCTGCGCTTCGAAATCGAGTGCATCGCGGTGGCGCGCAAGGCGTAGTCCTGTGCGGCTCGGCGGTTTTTCCGTGTCGCGGAACCGCCGAGCATTTACAGTCCGGGCTCGGATGAGGCCTCTTGATGCCAAGAACCTAGGAGTCCGTCTTGTCTGTACTCTCCACCACCACGTCCCCTTCCACCAACGACAGCGGTGAGCTGCTGAACTTTGACAAGTCGGCCGAAATGATCCGCAAGCATTCGCAGTGGATCTCGGGCGGCGTGAACAGCAACTTCCGCCTCAACATCTCTCCCACACCGCTGGTCTTCGAGCGCGGCGAAGGGGCCTATCTCTACGATGTAGACGGCAACCAGCTGATCGACTACTACCTTGGCATGGGCCCGATGATCCTCGGCCACAAGCCGCAGGCGCTGGTCGATGCGGTGAAGGCGCAGATCGACAAGGGCATCCTGTTTGCCGGTCAGACCGAGGTCGAGGCGGAAGCAGCGCGGCTCGTCTGCGAGATGGTGCCGTCGGCCGAGCGCATGCGCTTCGGTTCGTCCGGCTCGGAAGTCGACCAGGCGGCGATCCGCCTCGCCCGTGCCGCCACCGGCAAGCGCAAGATCATCAAGTTCGAGGGCCATTATCACGGCTGGTGCGACAACGTGCTGTGGTCAACGGCCCCGGCCGTGGCCGCCGCCGGCCCGGCCGATGCGCCGGTGCCGGTGATCGGCTCGAAGGGCCAGCTGCCCGAGAGCGCCGAGGACCTGGCCGTGCTGCCGTGGAACAACCTCGAAATCCTCGAGGCCCATCTGGCGGCAGGCGACGTTGCCGGCGTCATCATGGAAGCGGCGATGTGCAACCAGGGCTCGATCCACCCGGTCGCCGGCTATCTCGAGGGCGTGCGCGCCGCCTGCACCAAGCACGGCGCCATCCTGATCTTCGACGAAGTGATCACCGGGTTCCGCATCGCGCCCGGCGGCGCGCAGGAAAAGTTCGGCGTCACCCCCGACATCTCGACCTTCGGCAAGGCAATCGCCAACGGCTTCCCCGTGGCGGCGATCGCAGGACGCGCCGACCTTATCGACATGTTCACCAACGCCGGCGTGGTGCATGGCGGTACCTACAATGCGCAGCCGGTGGCAATGGCCGCGACCGCCGCAACGCTCCGCTCGCTGACCCCGGCGCTTTACGACAAGATCGCCCAGTCCGGCACCGCGCTGATGGAGGGCTTCCGCGAGGTGTTCGCCCGTCATGGCGTGACCGCACAGGTGATCGGCTTCGGCCAGGTGTTCCATGTCGCGCTGGGCCTCGAGGCGCCGGCACGCAATTACCGTGACCTCGCGGCAATGAACAAGCCGGCCTATGTGGCCCTGACCACGGCGCTGATGCGCCGCGGCGTGCGGGCGCTGGAGCGCGGCGCGTGGTTCCTGTCGAGCGAGCACGATGCCGCCATCGTCAGCCGGACCATCGAGGCGATGGACGACGCAGTGCGCGAGTTGAAGGCAGCGGGCACGCTGTAACCAGAAAAGCCGATCGAACGAACGTGGCGCCCCTCACCCCGGTGTGGGGCGCCAATGCATTGATGGCCCCAGGCGACCAGTTCGTGTATCTCCTGCCGCATGAACCTACAGTCGCGCAGGATCCTGCTGATCATCGGTGGCGGCATTGCCGCCTACAAGACGCTCGAACTGATCCGGCGGCTGCGCGATGAGGGCGCAGCGGTGCGCTGCGTGATGACCGCTGCGGCGCAGCAGTTCGTCACTCCGCTGTCGGTCGCGACCCTGAGCGCCGATCGCGTGTTCACCGATCTCTTCGACCGCACGGACGAGCATGATGTCGGCCACATCCGCCTGTCGCGCGAGGCGGACCTGATCGTCGTTGCCCCGGCGACGGCTGACCTGATGTCGAAGCTCGCGAACGGGGCCGCGAACGACCTCGCGAGCGCGGTGCTGCTCGCGACCGACAAGCCGGTGTTGATGGCACCGGCTATGAACCCGCGGATGTGGAACCACCCCGCAACGAAGCGGAACCGGGCGACACTGCAAGGAGACGGAGTGCGCTTCGTGGGCCCCAACCGCGGCGAGATGGCGGAGGCGGGCGAAGCCGGCGAAGGCCGCATGGCAGAGCCGGCGGAGATCGTCGCGGCGGTGGCCGCACAGTTCGGGGAGGGTCCGCTGACGGGCAAGCGGGTGATCGTCACGTCAGGGCCGACGCACGAGCCGATCGACCCGGTGCGCTATATCGCGAACCGTTCCTCGGGCAAACAGGGACATGCACTCGCCGCCGCGCTGGCGCGGCTCGGGGCAGATGTGCGACTGGTGAGCGGGCCGGTGTCGCTCCCCGATCCGGCAGGAATCGCGACCACGCATGTGGAAACGGCCGCACAGATGCTGGCGGCGGTGGAGCGGGAACTGCCGGCGGACGCGGCGGTGTTCGTTGCGGCCGTGGCGGACTGGCGCGTCGCGGAAGCGGCCAGCGAAAAGATCAAGAAGCAGCCGGGGGAGACCGCCGCGCCGGTGCTGCACATGGTGGAGAACCCCGACATCCTCGCGACCGTCGGGCACCATGCGAGCCGCCCAGGGCTCGTGGTTGGATTTGCTGCCGAGACGCAGGACCTCGTCGCCAACGGGCAGAAGAAACTGGCTCGCAAGGGCGCTGACTTCATCGTGGTCAACGACGTATCGGCGGCAAGCGGGGTGATGGGCGGGGACCGCAACAGAGTGACCATCCTGACGCCAGAGGGGGTCGAGGCCTGGCCTGATCTCGCCAAGGACGAGGTCGCCGAGCGCCTCGCACAGCTGATCGCGGACCGGCTGGCGTGACGGCGGAGACTATGCCTTACCGCCGCTTCAGCCGGGCGGAATGGCAGGCGCTGCGGGCGGACGAGCCGATGACCCTGACGGCAGGGGACATCAAGCGGCTGCGCTCGCTGAGCGATCCGATCTCCCTCAGCGAGGCGGAAACGGCATACCTGCCGCTGACGCGGCTATTGTCGCTGCATGTCGAGGCCATCCAGGCACTGCACCACGTGTCGCGGCGCTTTCTCGGCACGGCTGAACCGAAAGTCCCGTTCATCATCGGCATCGTGGGATCGGTCGCGGTGGGGAAATCGACGACGGCGCGCATCCTGCATGCGCTGCTGCAGCGCTGGCCATCGAGCCCGCGAGTCGACCTCGTCACGACCGACGGGTTCCTCCACCCCAACGCGGTGCTGACCGAGCGCGGGCTGATGCGGCGGAAGGGATTTCCCGAGAGCTACGACCGGGGGAAGCTGGTGGCGTTCCTCGCCGACGTGAAGTCGGGACGGCGCAACATCGAGGTCCCGCTCTACTCGCACCTCGTCTACGACATCGTGCCCGGCGATCATGCGATCGTCGACCAGCCAGACATCCTGATCGTCGAGGGCCTGAACCTGCTGCAGCCCGGTTCGACCGGAAAGGGCGGCGAGCCGGTTCTCTTCGCCTCCGACTTCCTCGATTTCTCGATCTATGTCGACGCGGACCGCGAGGACCTCGAGGCCTGGTACATGCAACGCTTCTTCCAGTTGCGCGAGACGGCGTTCCGCAAGCCGGACTCGTTCTTCCGGCGCTATGCCGAGATGAGCAAGGAAGAAGCGGGCAGGTTCGGGCTCGACAACTGGCGCTCGATCAACCTCGTGAACCTCGTTGACAACATCGAGCCGACGCGCTCTCGCGCGGACCTCGTGCTCAAGAAAGGGCGTGACCACCTGCTCGAGGCGGTCTGGCTGAGGCTGGTGTAGTTCGCGCCGCGGCGGCGGCGTCAGCTGGCCATCAGGCCTTCGCGTAAAATGATCGAAACAGCGTCGGCCCGATTGCGGGCTCCGAGCTTGTCGAGAATGGCGGTCACATGGAATTTGGCAGTGTGCACCGAGATGTCGAGGGCACGCGCAATCACCTTGTTGGAGGCGCCGTCAACGAGGAGTTCGGCGACCTGTCGTTCGCGCTGGCTCAGGGCGGGGAACGATGCGTTGCTGCGCGGACGCGCTTCGCCCAGGTCGCGTTCGAGTGCGTAGCCGGCGCCGATCAAGGACGCGGCGGCAATGATGAGACCGGGATCGAGGCTGTCGATGGCGTTGCGGCGGGCCTCGTCGGCGCCCACGCGCAGCACGCGATGGGTATCGACCGCGCCGCCGAGCGAGGCGGGACGGTCGGTGATCGTCACTGCGGCCTCGCCCGCATCGGCCTCGTAGAGATCAGGCCGGTTAGCGATGATGCCGCGCAGAACCTGCTCCAGCGCCGGGTCCGTCAGGTCGAAGGCAACGCCCTGCGCGAGCCCACCCAGCATCGACGGGGCGACCGCGCCCGTCCGTGCCGATGCTGCTCGTGAGTTGAAATAGACCAAAGCGTGCTCTCCCATTCCGGCTCGGCGCGCACGGACCACAGTGGGGCCCGGACGAGCCGATGTCCATACAATGTGGGGACGAACCTTGCCTGAAAGAAGGCCCCGTCGCCTGACGACGATGGCGCGTCCGCGGAAGGGGCCGATAGCTCCCCAAATGGGCAGTCTCGCGCCGATCTGCAAGCACGCCCACATCTTGCGACATGATCGACGCCCAATCCTCGCCAGCCCCGGATGCCCTGTTGCTCGACGCCTATTCGCTGAGCGTCTCGCATGTCGCCGAGGCGCTGGGTCCGGCCGTGGGCATGGTGACGACCGACGGAAAGGGCCATGGCTCCGGTGTCGTGCTGTCGCAGGACGGGCTGCTGGTGACGAACTCGCACGTGGTGGGTGCGCACCGGGACGTGCATCTGGCGCTGCCCGACGGGCACCACCTCTCCGGCCGCGTGCTGGGCGCCGACCCCGACACCGACCTCGCCATTCTCAAGGTCGACGGCTCGGGCCTGCCGATCGCGACGCTGGGCGACAGCTCCAGCCTCAGGCGCGGACAGATCGCCATCGCCATCGGCAACCCGCTGGGCTTTGAGTCCACGGTCACCGCCGGGGGGATCTCGGCACTGGGACGAAGCCTCCGCTCGCCATCGGGCCGGCCGATCGAGGACGTGATCCAGACCGACGCTGCGCTCAACCCCGGCAACTCGGGCGGCGCGCTCGCGTCGAGCAGCGGCGAAGTGGTGGGCATCAGCACGGCAATGATCGCCGGAGCGCAGGGCATCTGCTTTGCGGTTGCCAGCAATAC
>JAEYZJ010000271.1 GCA_023430705.1 Pseudomonadota bacterium
TACGAGGTGGATGAGGCGGCAAGCCGCATCCGCGAGGAAGTCGACTCGGATGCCAACATCATCCTGGGCGCCACCTTCGATCCGGACATGACCGGCACGATCCGCGTCTCGGTCGTTGCGACCGGCACAGACGCCACCATGGTGCAGGCCCTCGAGCCCATGAAGGCCAATCCGACTCGCGTGCCGCTCACGGCGACCGCGATGCGGCAGGCGGCGGCCGAGCGTCAGCCGACGCAGTCTGAATCCGAGTCCGAGGGTGAACTCGAGGCGCAGGTCCAGGAGGCCGTGGCCGAGGCGATCTCGCATGGCGAGACGTACCAGGAGTACCCCGAGGACGACGGAATCACCGTCGAACCCTATATCCCGCATGCGACTCACACGCAGCTGGAAGAGGCTCCGCGGATCATCGAGGCGCCGATTCCGAGTGCCTACGTGCCCTCCAGTGCCGAGCGTCCCGATGGTGGCCGTCGCATGCCGCGGACCGAGGAGTTTCCGGCTGTTGCAAGGCAGTCACTCAGCGCCCAAGAAAAGCAGGAACCCGAGCCCCGCAACGCACGCGCGCTTTTCAAGCGCCTGGCGTCGAATGTCGGCCTAAATCTTAAGTCGAATGAGGTCGCTCGGTCCGAGCCAGCGGTCGAGCCGAATGCCGACGACGCCGCGGCGCGCAGCGCCATCGAAGCCGGAGGCGCCCGGAATGCGCGGGTTTCGGCTGGTGCAGAAGGTGCGCGTGGCAATAGCGACGCGTATGGCCGGGCAGTTCCGCAGCAGACTCAAAAAGAACATATCGAAATCCCCGCATTCCTGCGTAAGCACGGCTGAGAGGCGCGGCGATAGGTCCGATTTCCACATCCCGGCGCGGCTTTCGCGCCGGGATTTTATTGTCTATGACTGCACCGGGCGCCCCTGCGGGGGCTGGAGTCTACAAAGCAATGCAAAAACTTTCGGCGCGGCAGCGGACCTTGGCCGATGCGCTCGAATTCAGCGGTTTCGGTGTTCATTCCGGCGCCCCTGTAACTCTCACCCTCGAGCCTGCGGCGCCCGATAGCGGCTACACCATCACCCGCCTGCTCGATGACGGTCGCCGGGTCGGTCCGGTGCCGGTGCATTTTTCGCGCGTGACCCGCACGACGCTGTGCACCACCATCGACCTGGGCGACAGCGTGTCGGTCGCGACGGTGGAGCATGTCATTTCGGCGCTCTCGGGCATGGGCGTCGACAATGCCCATCTGGTGCTGACCGGCGCCGAGTGCCCCATTCTCGACGGCAGCGCGCGTCCCTTCGTCGAAGGGATCCAGAGCGTCGGCCTGACCGTCCAGCCCGCCCCGCGCCGCTACATCAAGATCATGCGGCAGGTGCTGGTGCGCAACAACGAGGCTTCGGCGGCGCTCGAGCCCTACAACGGCCGCATGCTGGACCTCGAGATCGATTTCGACAGCCGGGTCATCGGCCGGCAGCGGATGATCTTCGACTGGACCCCGCGCCGCTATTTCGAGGACGTGTCGCGCGCCCGGACCTTCGGTTTCGTGCGCGATGCCAAGATCCTGCGCCAGGCCGGCTATGCACTCGGCTCCTCGATGGAGAATTCGATCACCGTGCACGAGGACCGGATTCTCAATCCGGGCGGCCTGCGCTACGAGGACGAGTTCGTCCGCCACAAGCTGCTTGATGCGGTGGGTGACCTCGCGCTTTGCGGGCTGCCGATCTACGGGCGTTTCCGGTCGTACAAGGGCGGCCACGCGCTGAATGCCCTGGTGCTGCATGGCCTTTTTGCCAGCGAGGCCAACTACGAGATCGTCACTGCGGACCAGTTGCCGGCCGCCTTCGACGCGCTCGATGACGTGCCGGAAGGCCTCAACGTGACGCCCTACCTGCGGTCCGTGGGCTAAGGTCCCGCCACAGTTTTGATTTTTTTTGTCAGTACTTCGCCCGCCGGTTCGAGTTTGGGCGATTAAGGGATGGGGCAGGTCGTGACGCTCTCGCAGCATGCAGGTCTATCGGTCCGGTTCGCGCGGTTTGCCGCGCTGGGCCTCATTGTCATGCTGTTGGCTGGGTGCAGCCTGTTCGGCACCCCAAAGCTGAAGGAAGAGGCGATCATTCCGCCCGAGACCCTGTACCAGCAGGCGCTCGACGAGATGGACAAGCAGCGCTACCTCACGGCCATCACCACCCTCGAGAAGCTCGAGCGCCAGCATCCGTTCTCGGAGTTCAACGAGAAGGCCAAGCTGATGCAGACCTTCGCGAACTACCGTATCGGCAAGTTCGACGAGGCGATTCTGGCGGCCGACCGCTACCTCGCGCTCTACCCGTCGTCCAAGGAAGTGCCGTACGTGATGTACCTCAAGGGCAACGCGTATTTTGGCCAGATCAAGGACATCACGCGCGACCAGCAGATCTCGAAGGACGCGATCGAGACCTACGGCCTGATCATCTCGAACTATCCCAAGAGCGAGTATGCCAAGGACGCCAAGGAGAAGCTGGTCATCGCCGTCGACCAGCTCGCCGGCAAGGAAATGTCGGTTGGCCGCTACTACCTGGGCAACGGCAACTATCCGGCGGCCATCAACCGCTTCACCGTGGTGGCCACACAGTTCCAGACCTCGACGCATATCGAGGAGGCGCTCTACCGCCTGGCCGAGGCCAACCTCGCGCTCGGTCTCGTTTCGGAAGCGCAGACCGCCGCCGCCGTGCTCGGGCACAACTACCCCCAGTCGAGCTGGTACAGGCAGGCCTTCGAGCTGCTGGCCAAGCAGGGGGTCAGCCCGCAGGTCAACCCGGGCAGCAACCTGGCGCAGCTCAGGAAGGCCGGCTGACCGGTCGCTACGACGCCGTCCGGCCTTTGGTGCGGACGGTCTAGTCTCTGAAAGCAGTCAACAAATCCGTTGCCTGTTTGTTCTCTTGTGGTAATTTCTGCGCGCGAGATTGTTCGGCCGTGTCCGGCCGGCCGAGAAGAGGGCCAATCCCGAATGCTCAACGCGCTTTCGGTCCGCAACATCGTCCTTATCGATCAGCTGGACCTGGTTCTCGAAGAGGGCCTTACGGCGCTCACCGGCGAGACCGGGGCGGGCAAGTCGATCCTCCTCGACGCGCTCACGCTTGCACTGGGTGGCCGCGGTGACGCCTCGCTGGTGCGCTCGGGCGCGGACAGCGGGCAGGTGGTCGCGGTGCTGCAACTGCCGCGCAACCATCCGGCGCGCGAGACGCTGCGCGAGAACGCCATCGCCGACGACGAGGATGTCATCCTGCGCCGCGTGCAGTTCTCGGACGGGCGGACGCGTGCCTTCATCAACGACCAGCCCGTCTCGGCCGGGCTGCTGCAGGCCATCGGCCGGCTGATCGTCGAAATCCACGGGCAGCACGACGACCGGGCGCTCGTCGATGCCGCGACTCACCGGGCCGCGCTCGACGCTTTCGGCGGACATGAGTCGCTGGCCGCGGCGGTCTGGTCCACGCATGAGGCCCTGGTGGAGGCCGAGGCAGCGGTGGAGGGGCAGCGCGCCATCATCGCCGAGGCGCAGGCGCGGGAGGAGTATGCCCGCCACGTGGTCGGGGAACTGGGCGAACTCCACCTCGAGGTCGGCGAGGAAGAAGTGCTTGCCGAGCGGCGGCAGCGGCTGATGACACTTGAGAAGGCGGCTGAAGAAGTCCGCGACGCCGACGAGATCCTCAATGGTCCGACGGCGCCGGGCCCCGTTCTCGCGGGGCTGATGCGCAGGCTCATGCGCAAGGCCGATGCGGGCGCCGCGGTGTTCCAGCCCATCGTTGAAGCACTGGATGCGGCGCTCGTATCGCTCGATGCGACGTCGGATGCGCTCGAGGGCCTGAAGCGCGACATGGCCTTCGATCCGGCCGATCTCGAAAGGGTCGAGGAACGCCTGTTCGCCTTGCGGGCCGCTGCCCGCAAGCACCAGACCACGGTGGATGGGCTGGGCGAGGTGCTCGCCAGGTACCGCAACGATCTCGACATGCTGCAGAGCGGCGAAGAGTCGCTCAAGGCACTGGAGGCGGCCGCGGCGGCCGCGCGCGGCGCCTATTCGGCTGCGGCTGCGGCGCTGAGCAAGGCACGCGAGAAGGCGGCGGGAGCGCTCGAGAAGGCCGTTGGGGCGGAACTGCCGGACCTCAAGCTCGGGGCAGCCCGGTTCATCGTCGACCGGCAGGTGGACGAGACGCGCGTCGCGGCCTCGGGCTACGATCAGATCGCCTTCCACGTGCAGACCAACCCGGGCACGCAGGCCGGGCCTATCCTCAAGGTTGCCTCGGGCGGCGAGCTCAGCCGCTTCATGCTGGCGCTCAAGGTGGTGTTGGCCGAACAGGGCTCGGCGCCGGTGCTGATCTTCGATGAGATCGATACGGGCGTGGGTGGCGCCGTGGCCGATGCGATCGGGCGGCGACTCAGCCGGCTGGCGAACAAGGTGCAGGTGCTCACCGTCACCCATGCGCCGCAGGTGGCGGCCCGGGCGCAGA
>JAEYZJ010000334.1 GCA_023430705.1 Pseudomonadota bacterium
CTCCGAGGGTCTTGATGAAGGCGATCGAGCGGCTGGCGAAGCGCTGGACATCCTTGGGGTTGTCGTGTTCGGCGATGAAGTACTGCGCATTGGTCTGGTTGCGGATGACCGGCCAGAGCGCCTTCCACGGCACAACCCCATGGCCGGCGTCGGCCCAGCCATCCTCGTGGGCATTCTCTCCGGCCGGGGCGATGTCCTTGACGTGCACCGCAATGATGCGGTCTCCGAACTTCGGCAACCAGGCGGCAGGGTCCGCCTTGCCGCGCACGATCCAGGCGACGTCCGCCTCGACGTTCACTGCAGGCGCCGCCTCGAGCAGCAGGTCCATGGCGTACTGGCCGTCATAATCGACGAACTCGAAGTCGTGGTTGTGGTAGCCGAAGACGAGGCCGGCATCCTGCAATGGCTTGCCGATCTTCTGGAGCTTCTCGCCGAACGCCTTCCAGCCGTCGGCCGAGGTCGGACGCTGTTCGGGCGCCAGCCAGGGGCAGACGGCGACCTTGATGCCCAGCGTTTCGGCAAGTCTGAGCGTCTTGCTCGTGTCCTCGAGGTCACCGAGGCTGATATGCGCGGTCGGCATGGTGAGGCCGGACCGGTCGAGCAGCGCCTTCAGCGCCGGCGGATCGGTATAGAGCGAGCCATAGCCCTCGACGTGGCTGTAGCCCAGTGCGGCCACGTCCTTGAGCACTTGTTCCAATGGAAAGTTGCGGGCGCTGAACAGCTGAAAGCCAATATTCATTTGGAGGTCTCTACCAGGTTCCAGTTTTGGGCGGAGGCGATGGAGCGGGCAGCGAACCGGTCGACATCCGCCGGGTTGTCGTGCTCCATCACGAAATAGCGGGCGTTGGTGTGCTGCCGGATGGCTGCGTACAGCGCAGGCCAGTCGAGCGTGCCGTGCCCGACATCGGCCCAGCCGTCCTCGTTGGCATTCTGACCGGCGGGGGCGATGTCCTTGACGTGCACTGCGTTGATCCGGCTCCCGAACTTCCTGATCCAGGCGAGCGGGTCCTGGCCGCCCTTGGCAACCCAGGCGACGTCCATTTCCCATTCGTTGTTGGAAGCGGTCTCGAGAATGATGTCCATCGGCAGCCGGCCGGTGCTGGTCGGCTCGAACTCGAAGGCATGGTTGTGCCAGCCGAAGCCGAAGCCGCGTCGGCGAAAGGCCTCGCCGAGTGCGGCAAGTGTCTCGCCCAGTTGCACCCACTTGCTGTCGGGCTGGTTCTCGCGTTCCTCCCTGGGGATCGCCGGGCAGTAGAGGAATCGGATGCCGAGGGTTTCGGCCGTCCGGAGCGCACCTTCGGTATCCTGGAGCTGGCTCAGGCCGAAGTGCCCTGTCGGCATGGTGAGCCCGTGCCTCTTCAGCGATGCGGCGAGACCTTCGGCCTCGCCATTGAGGCCGCCGAAGCCCTCGACCTGCCTGTATCCCAAACTGGCAATCCGGCCGAGAACGTCGTCCAGCGGCGGAAAATTCCGCGCGCTATAGAGCTGAAACGAAAACTGCAACGCAACTCCTCCGCTAAAGCGTTCGCCCCAGCTCTCGGCCGGGGCGCGCTGTCCTTGTTTTGTCGCGGTCCTACCATCCGCCGCAGCGTGCCTCCACGCGCCCGGTAAGGATGGCAAGCCGAATTGTCAGATGCGGTTGCCGGTCTCGGCGTTGAACACCGAGCCGCGGCCCGGATCGAAGCCTATCAGCACCCTTTGGCCAGGAATCAGCTGAACCTCTGCATCGGCACGGAAGGTCAGAGACTGTCCGCCGAGCTTGGTCCAGGCGATGGTATCGGCCCCCATGGGTTCGACGATCTCGATTTCGCTTTCCATCTGGAAGGGCATCTTGCGCGCCTCTTCGCCAACCGCAACGTGCTCCGGCCGGACGCCGAGCACGGCGGCACCCGTGGCCTGCCCCTCGAACGCATAGCGCTCGAGCGAGATGGAGAAGCCATCGATGCTGAGCACGCCACCCGACAGATCACCGCGAATGAAGTTCATCGACGGCGAACCGATGAAGCCCGCGACGAAGAGGTTGGTCGGCTTGTTGTAGATCGTATGCGGGTCGGCCAGCTGCTGGATCACGCCGTTGCGCATGATTGCGATGCGGTCGGCCAGGGTCATCGCCTCGATCTGGTCGTGGGTGACGTAGATCATCGTGTTCTTCAGCCGCTGGTGCAGCCGCTTGATCTCGACGCGGAGGTCGTTGCGGAGCTTGGCGTCGAGGTTCGACAGCGGCTCGTCGAAGAGGAACACGTCCACGTCGCGAACGAGAGCCCGGCCGATGGCGACGCGCTGGCGCTGGCCGCCAGACAGTTCGACCGGCCGACGCTGCAGCAGCGCCTCGAGCTGCAGAATCTCCGCCGCCCGCTTCACGCGCGCCTCGATCTCCGCCTTCGGCATGCCGGCGACGCGGAGACCGAAGCTCATGTTCCTTTCCACCGTCATCTGAGGGTAGAGGGCGTAGGACTGGAACACCATGCCGATACCGCGGTCCTTGGGCTCGTCCCACGTCACGTTCTTGCCCGAGATGAAGATCTGGCCATCGGAGATGTCGAGCAGCCCGGCGATGCAGTTCAGCAGCGTGGACTTGCCGCAACCCGAGGGGCCGAGCAAGACGATGAACTCGCCCCTGCCGACCTCGAGGTTCAGTTTGTCCAGCACCGTGACGGTGCCGTAGTTGAGCGACAGGTCCTTGATTTCTACGCTGGTCGACATGGTCAGCCTTTCACGGCGCCGGCAGCGATACCGCGGACGAACCACTTGCCGGAAACGAAGTAAACGATCAGCGGGACAGCGCCGGTAAGCACGGTGGCCGCCATGTTGGTGCTGTACTCGACCGTCCCGGTCGACGTACGCACGATGTTGTTGAGCTGGACGGTCATCGGCATGTTCTCGCGCCCCGCAAAGACCAGACCGAAGAGGAAGTCGTTCCAGATGCCGGTAACCTGGAGGATCACCGCCACGATGGTGATCGGCACCGACATCGGTATCATCACGGAGAAGAAGATGCGCCAGAACCCTGCTCCGTCGACGCGGGCGGCCTTGAACAGTTCGGCGGGCAGCGAGGAGAAGAAGTTCCTGAACAGCAGGGTGAGGATCGGCATGCCGAAGATGGTGTGGACGATCACGATGCCCGGGAGCGTGCCGAACAGGCCGACGCGGCTCAGCGCGAAGATGATCGGATAGACCAGCACCTGGAAGGGCACGAAGGCGCCGAACAGGAGGATCGCGAACATCAGTTCGGAACCGCGGAAACGCCAGAAGCTCAGCGCATAGCCGTTGACCATGGCGATGACGATCGAGATCGGAACCGACAGGACCGTGATCTTGAGCGAGTTGAGGAACCCGGGAGCGAGGCCGTTGCAGTTGACGCCCGTACAGGCCGAGGACCACGCCTTGACCCAGTAATCGAAGGTCGGCTGCGTAGGCAGCGCGAAGATGTTGCCGCCGCGGATCTCGCCCATCGACTTCATCGAGGTCATGAGCATGACGATAAGCGGGATGAGGAAGAACAGCGCCGCGATGATCAGGAAGACATAAATGCCGACCCGGCTCGCAGTAAGGCGCTTCGGGCGGGGACCCGACGGCTCGAGGCCGGCCTGCATGGAAATCGCGCTCATGTGGTCCTCCCCCGCCGAGAGGCGCGCCAGCGGAAATAGCCCTGGACGACGACGAGCACGGCAATCGGCAGCAGCATGCAGGTCGCTGCCGCCGCGCCCTGCCCCACGTTGCGCGAGTTGATGTTGTCGATGACGTAGGTCGCCGGCA
>JAEYZJ010000335.1 GCA_023430705.1 Pseudomonadota bacterium
TCCTCGAAGCGGAGCAGGTTCTCGAGCACCACCTTCATCGAATGCGGCAGCTGCGAAACGCCCGTCAGCCCGTTCTTCTCGGCCAGGGGGATCGAGAAGTAGGAGTAGGTCTTGTCTCCCACAGTGATCGTGGATCTGGACTTGAAGCTGTCGAGGGATTTGGAGGTCACGGTACCGCCTTCACGCGCTGGTGTTACAAGGCGCCGCCTGTGCCCCTGGGCGAGACCGAAAAGGCCCGTCGGACAAGGGGCGAGAGGCAAGCTGAATGGAAGCATTCCAATCTAGGGCTGGCTTATAGAGAAACTAAATGGCGCTTGCCAGTGGTGACATGGGTTCATTAGGCATTGCGCCATGACCTTGCCCGAGCGCCCAGACCCGTCATCCGCGCCCCATCTCACGGTGCGTGGCCTCGGCGTCTCGCGCGGGGAGCGGGTGCTGTTCGAGAGCCTGTCGTTCGAGGTCGCGACGGGCGGCGTGCTGCTCCTGCGTGGCGCCAACGGCGTGGGCAAGTCGACGCTGCTGATGACGCTGGCCGGCATCGTGCGCCCGGACGCGGGAACGATCGAGGGCATCGGCCGCGAGGACGTGCATCTCGTCAGCTACCAGAGCGGGCTCAAGGGCCGGCTGAGCGTGAGCGAGAACCTCGCCTTCTGGCGCGACCTCAACGGGCCGACCGGCGTCCCGGTGGAGGCGGCGCTCGAAGAGACGGGAATCGGGGCGTTGGCCGGGCTGGAGGCAGGCTATCTCTCGTCGGGCCAGCTCAGGCGGCTGGCGCTGGGGCGGCTGCTGGTCTCGCACCGGCCGGTCTGGCTGCTGGACGAGCCCAGCGCGGCGCTCGACGCGGCAGGCGAGCGCCTGCTGGCCCGGCTGATCGACGCACACCGCGCCAGCGGGGGGATCGCCATCATCGCGACACACCACGACCTGCCGCTGGCAGAAGACACAGGCATCGAGACGATCACGCTGGGGAGTGCAGCATGAGCGCCTTCGGGGCCCTGATCCGGCGCGATCTCCGGCTCGCCTTCCGCGCCGGCGGCGAGGCGATGACGCTGGTGCTGTTCTTCATCATGGTCGGGGTGATCGTGCCCTTCGCCATCGGGCCGGACCGGCCGCAACTGACCCGGCTCGCGCCGGGGATCGTGTGGATCGCGGCGTTCCTCTCGATGCTGCTCGGGCTCGACCGGCTGTTCAGGGCGGACGACGAGGATGGTTCGCTGGCCCTGCTGCGCCATTCGGTGCTGCCGCTCGAGGCGGTGGTTGTCGCAAAAGTGATCGCGCACTGGCTGGTGACCGCGCTGCCGCTCCTCCTTGCCACGCCCGTGCTGGCCCTCTTGCTGTCGATGAGCTGGGAGCAGTGGTGGCGAACGGCCCTCGCCCTCGCCATCGGCACGCCCGCCCTCACCAGCTTCGGGGCGATCGGGGCCGCGGTGACGGTGGGGCTGCGCCGCGGCGGCCTGATTGCGCCGGTGCTGATCCTGCCACTCGCCATCCCGGTGATGATCTTCGGCGTGGGGATGATGGATCCGCTCGCCGGAGGTGGCGCGACATTGTTCCTCATTGCGCTGAGCCTCGTGATAACTGCCTTTTCGCCTTTCGCGGCCGCGCTTGCCTTGCGAGCGGCCGGGGAATAGAGCCAGAGCCATGTCCGTAACCACCGCCAAACGACCCAACTGGTTCAGCCGCCTCGCGCATCCGGGCCAGTTCCTCAGCTGGTCGCGCCACCTGGTCTGGCCGCTGGCCATCCTTACCGCGGCCACCTTCGCGGTGGGCCTGTGGTACGCCTTCTTCAACTCGCCCGAAGACTACCAGATGGGTGACATGGTGCGGGTCATGTACATCCACGTGCCCGCGGCCTGGCTCAGCATGCTGGTCTACGGCATGATGGCGGTGGCCGCCCTGGGTACGCTGGTGTGGCGCCATCCGCTCGCCGACGTCGCGGCCAAGGCGGCGGCGCCGCTCGGCGCGGTGTTCACCGCGGCGACGCTCTATTCGGGTGCGCTCTGGGGCCGGCCGACCTGGGGCACGTTCTGGGAATGGGACGGGCGGATGACGTCCGAGCTGGTCCTGCTGCTCATCTATCTGGGCATCATCGCGCTCTGGCGCGCGTTCGACGACCAGCTGAAGGCGGGCCGGATCATCGCGATCGTGACGCTGGTGGGCGCGATCAACATCCCGATCATCCATTACTCGGTCGACTGGTGGAACACGCTGCACCAGCCGGCGAGCGTGTTCACCGCATCCGGACCGAAGATGCCGGCCTCGATCCTGACGCCGCTGTTCATCATGCTGTTCGCATTCACCTTCCTCTTCGCGCTGCTGCAGGTCGTGCAGATGCGCACCGAGATCCTGCGTCGCCGGGCTGAAACGCTCAGCCGCCAGGCAGCGCTTGCCGGAGGCAGCAAATGATCAGCGCCGGTGCGCATGTCGAGTTCATCGCCTGGGCCTATGCCGGGGTGGGGCTGATGGTGGCGGGGGTCATCGCCTGGGTAGCCTGGGATTCGCGCCGGGTGAAGGCCCGGCTTGCGGCGCTCGAGAAGGCCGGCATCCGGCGCCGTTCGGCAGGCCAGAACAGTTGAGGCGCGTCCTCCTCGCCGTCCTGCCGCTCGTCGTGCTGGTCGGGCTCATCGTGGTGTTCGCCCTGAACATGAACCGCAATCCAAACCTCGTGCAGTCGGTGCTGATCGACAAGCCGGCGCCGGCCTTCGCGCTCGGGGCCGTGGCGGGCACTGGGGTCGAGGGGTTCGACACGGCTGCGCTCAAGGGCGAGGTGACGGTGGTCAATGTCTTTGCCAGCTGGTGCATCCCCTGCCGGGCCGAGCATCCGCTGCTGGAGCGGCTGAAGGACGAGACCGGGGTTCGGATCTTCGGCATCAACCAGCGTGACGCGCCCGAGAATGCGGCGGCGTTCCTCGCTGAACTCGGCAATCCCTACGACCGGATCGGAGCCGACAGCGACAACCGGGTGTCGATCGACTGGGGCGTCTACGGCGTACCCGAGACGTTCGTCGTCAACGCCGATGGGATCGTCACCTACAAGCATGTGGGCCCGATCTCGCCGCAGTCGCTGGTGCGCGACGTGATCCCGGCGATCGAGCGCGCGAAAGCCGGCTGACGGAACTCCCGGGGGCCGGCTCCATTTCCTCACTGGCCGCACCGGCGCGGCGAGCAAGAGGAGAGGTGCAATGCAAGGTGCCAGCACGCTGAAACTGGTCGTGGAAGGCATGAAGGTCTTCGACCGCGAGAACCACGAAATCGGCAAGGTCGAGTATGTCCGCTTCGGCGATGACGATCCGGATACGCCCGAGATCGAAGCCAGCGGGCTCAGTGACGTGAGAGATGGGGAGGATACGCTCCTCGAGAACATCGCGCGGGCGTTCGCGACGGACGAACTGCCCGACGAGGTGCGCGAGCGACTGCTGCACGAGGGCTATGTCCGGCTCGATGCGGACGGGCTGTTCGCGGCCGACCGCTACATCACGCCGGAACAGATCGCGACTGTGGCCGGCGACGCGCTCATGCTGAACGTGACGCGCAACGAACTGCTGAAAAGGCACTGAACGCGGCCAGGGCCAGCGCGGCGCAACCCGGCAATGCCCGGGGCGCCGTGCCTCCCGTCAGGGCAGCGGGTCGAGCGGCGGAATGGGGTCGACGGGCTCGCTCGGGTCGGGGGCGTACTTGTTGAGCAGCGGCAGCTGCAGCATCGAGAAGACGACGGTGATCGGCATGATGGCCCACACCTTGAACGCCACCCAGAAATCGGTGTCGAACAGCCGCCACACCACCTCGTTGGTGACGGCGAGGAACATAAAGAACAGGCCCCAGTTGATGGTGAGGGCGCGCCAGCCCTCGGGCTTGAGCTTGTAGACCTCGCCGAAGACGTACTTCAGCAGCGACTGGCCGAACAACAGCCCGCCCAGCAGCGTGACGCCGAAGAGCGAGTTCACGATGGTCGGCTTCATCTTGATGAACATGTCGTCCTGCAGCAGCAGGGTGAGCGTGCCGAACACCAGCACGACCGCGCCGGTGATGAGCGGCATGATGGCGATCTTGCGCAGCAGCACCCAGCTCAAGACGAGCGACAGCACCATGGCGCCCATGAACCAGGCGGTGGCGGCGAAGATGTCGTAGTTGGCGTTGACGAAAAAGAAGACCAGCAGCGGCCCGATCTCGAGCGCGATCTTGATCAGCTGCGGCCGCAGTTCGTTCCAGTTGATCTCGGGGTCCTTGGTCGCGTCGGTCATTCTGCGGTCCTTGCGATCGCGGCCGCGAAATCCCGGGCGGCGAACGGTTCGAGGTTTTCCACGCCTTCGCCGACGCCGATGAAGTGCACCGGCAGGGCGAATTTGCGGGCGATGGCGACGAGGATGCCGCCGCGGGCGGTGCCGTCGAGCTTGGTCATGACCAGCCCGGTGACGCCGGCACGTTTGCCGAAGATTTCGACCTGATTGAGGGCATTCTGCCCGGTCGTGGCGTCAAGCGTGAGCAAAGTGGCGTGAGGGGC
>JAEYZJ010000069.1 GCA_023430705.1 Pseudomonadota bacterium
CTCGAGCTCCACCTATGTGCAGAACCCGCCCTACTTCGAGGACCTGACCCTCGAGCCCAAGCCCGTGACCGACATCGTCGAGGCCCGGGTGCTGGCCCTCTTCCTCGACTCGATCACCACCGACCACATCTCGCCCGCCGGCTCGTTCAAGCCGACGACGCCCGCCGGCAAGTACCTGGTGGAGCGCCAGGTGGCGCCCAAGGACTTCAACTCCTACGGGGCTCGCCGCGGCAACCACGAAGTGATGATGCGGGGCACCTTCGCCAACATCCGCATCAAGAACCAGATGCTGCCGGGCGTCGAAGGCGGCTTCACCAAGGGCCCGAACGGCGAGCAGATGCCGATCTACGATGCCGCCATGGCCTACCAGAAGTCGGGTACGCCGCTGGTGGTCTTCGCCGGCAAGGAATACGGCACCGGCTCCTCGCGTGACTGGGCCGCCAAGGGCACCCGCCTGCTCGGCGTGCGCGCCGTCGTCGCCCAGAGCTTCGAGCGCATCCATCGCTCCAACCTCATCGGCATGGGCGTGCTGCCGCTGCAGTTCCTCGAGGGCGAGAGCTGGCAGACGCTGAAGCTCGACGGTTCCGAGACGGTCTCGATCGAGAGCCTGACCGAGCTGACCCCCCGCGCCAACGTCAAGGTCAAGATCGTCCGTGCCGACGGCCGCGTCGAACTCATCGACACCCGCTGCCGCATCGATACTGTCAACGAGCTGGAATACTACCAGCACGGCGGCATCCTGCACTACGTGCTGCGCAACCTCGTCGCTGCCTGATCAAGCCCGCGGGAGAGGCGCCGCCTCTCCCGCCCCCGGGGGCCCGCTACCAGCCCGTTCAGGCGCTGTTGCGCCGCGACTTTTCCCCCATCACGCAAACTCGCGTCAAATTGACTCGCGCGGCCCCGACGCCCTGCTACAAACATCTCCATGCTTTCTAGACGGATCTTCTTGGGCCTGTCCCTTTCGCTCGCGCTCGTCCCCCCGGCCCTTTCCGGTGAGTTCAAGGTTGCGCCCAGGGCCGTCCTGGAGCTGTTCACCTCGCAGGGCTGCTCGTCCTGCCCCAAGGCCGATGCCATGTTCGAGCAGATGGGCCGACGCCCCGACGTGGTGACCCTCGCCTACCACGTGGACTACTGGGACTATATCGGCTGGCGCGACACTTTCGGCAACGAGGCCAATTCCGACCACCAGCGCGCCTATGCCGAGGCCTGGGGTTCATCCCGCATCTTCACGCCGCAAATGGTGGTCAACGGCACCGGTGGCGTCGTCGGCAGCAAGGCCGACCAGGTGAACGGCGCCCTCGCCGACGCCGCCCTGCCGCTCACCGTGGCGCTCACCGAGCAGCCCGGCAACCAGATCGACATCGCCGTGCCGGCCAGCCCCGAACTCGCCGGCGGCACCATCTGGCTCGTGACCTTCCTCGACCGTGCCGATGTCACCATCGAGCGCGGCGAGAACGAGGGCAAGCGCGTCGCCTACACCCACATCGTCACCGGTCGCCAGGTGCTGGGCATGTGGGACCCCGAGTCCGGCGCCGAACTGACCCTGCCGCTCAACGAAGTGCTGACCGGCCAGTCGAACGGCGCCGTCATCCTCGTGCAGCAGGAAAGGGCAGGGCTTCCGGGCCCCATCCTGGGCGCCGCCAGCTTCAGCCGCTAGACCGTCGGCCTCATCCGGCAAACCACCGGGACCCAAAATAAAACTCCCGCCAGCGTGACGCGCTGACGGGAGAAGAATGACTGGTGCATGTAAGAGGCGGCCGGCATTCAGGCATCGTGGTTTGGGGGCTCGGTCAGCCCGAATGCCGGCCACTGGAGGCAATGATGATACTTTGCCGGGCCAATCGGGCGCGATGAGGGACACAATGTGACGGAAATTGGGAATCTTGACCAATGTTCTGTCCGCTACCGCGCGAACGCCCTGCGGGTTGCCAAGCACGCCGAATGACGCAATCATGCCCGCTACGTGACGGGGAAGAGGAATGGCGGACCAACCCGAAGAAACGCGATCAGGGCTCCTGATCGGCTTCCCACCGGTCGCGAGCCCGGCCCAGCCAGGCGCTAGCCGCATCGCCCCCACGGTCAGGTTCGACCGCAGGGAACTGCAGACCATCCTCAATGTCTACGGCCGCCGGGTCGTCGAGGGCGAGTGGCGCGACTACGCGATGGACTTCCTGCGCGACCGTGCCCTGTTCTCGATCTACAGGCGCGCTTCCGAGCGCCCCGTCTACGTGGTGGAGAAGAACCCCCGGCTGCGCAGCCGGCAGGGCCAGTACATGGTGCTGCATCAGGACGGCCGGGTGCTCAAGCGCGGCCACGACCTCGCTACCGTGCTGCGCGTGCTGGAGCTCGCCGTCGTCAAATGATCTCGATCCGCCGGGCGCGGCCGGACGACGTGGCCTGCGGCCGCCTCGTTGCCGGCTACCCATGCAAAAGCAGCTGTAGGGACTAGAGCGCCTTCTGCATGTAGGTCACGCCGATCCAGCGATCGAACTTGAAGCCAGTCGCCTCCTGCGTGCCGACATGGACGAAGCCGGCCTTCTCGTGCAGCCGGATCGAGTTTGCCCGTTCGGCGGTGATCACCGCGATCATCTGCCGGAAGCCGAAGGCCCGGCTCTCCTCGATCAGCCTGTCGAGCAACGTCCCGCCGAGCCCCTGCCCGACCATGTCCTGCCGCAGATAGATCGAATCCTCGCAGGTGAAGCGGTAGGCGACGCGCGTCCGGTAGTACGAGGCATAGGCATAGCCGATGGCCTCCCCGTCCCGCTCGGCCACGATGACCGGGTGCCCAAGATCGAGCATTGCCCCGAAGCGCCGCGCCATCTCCGCCTCGCCCGGTGGATCGTATTCGAAGGTGATCACCGTATCCGTGACGTAGGGCCGGTAGATCGCCGTGATCGCCGGCACGTCGCGCCACGCGAAGGGGCGGAGGAGGATGTCGCTCATGGGAGGATCCGAAACGGAAAGGGCCGCGATCTTGATAGATCGCGGCCCCTGATTTGGTCCAATCAGACTTGCTGATTGCTGCGATTACTCGCGGTTGCCGAACAGGCGCAGCAGCATCATGAACAGGTTGATGAAGTCGAGGTAGAGCGACAGCGCGCCCATGACGGCGGTCTTGTGCAGCACCTCGGCGCCATGGCCCGAGTCGTAGCTCTCCTTGATCTTCTGGGTGTCGTAGGCGGTGAGGCCCACGAAGACCAGCACGCCGATCGCCGAGATGGCGAACTCGAGCATCGAAGACTGCATGAAGATGTTGACGATCGAAGCGATGATCAGGCCGATCAGGCCCATCAGCAGGAAGTTGCCAACACCGGTAAGGTCACGCTTGGTCGTGTAGCCGTAGAGGCTCATCGCACCGAACGTCGCCGCCGAGATGAAGAACACCTTGGCGATCGAGGCATCGGTATAGACCATGAAGATCGAGCTGAGGCTCAGGCCCATCACGGCCGCGAAGGCCCAGAACAGCAGTTGCGCGGTGGCGCCGGAGAGCTTGTTGATGCCGAAGCTCAGCACCAGCACGAAGGCGAGCGGCGCGAACGCGATCACCCACATCAGCGGGCTGGCGTAGATCAGCTGGCCCCAGGCGGTGAGCTGGCCATCGACGACAGCGGCCTGGTTGGAGAACCAGGCGACGAGGCCCGTCACCACGAGGCCGATGCCCATGTAGTTGTAGACCTTCAGCATATAGCTGCGCAGGCCCTCATCGATGGCCGCGGCGGTTCCGGCCCGCTGAGCGGCGATAGTCGGACGGTCGAATTCAGCCATGACGAATTAAATCCTTCTCTTGGCGACGTGACGGGGCGCTCCTCCGAGCCCTTGCCGTCGAATGTGGGATAATATGATGCCAGCACAAGTCGAATACAAGACGGTTGCCGCCAACTTGGACGCATCCAATGTCGCACCGGCCCAAGGGTTTAGCGCCACCTCTTCGCCTCACGGCCAAACCACTCTCCGGATTGTCCGCCGCCCCGGCCGATGGGACAGTCTGCTTGCCGGACCCGCCCCACGCCGCTACGGTCGGCTCAGGACAGGCTCGAATCATCGGGATCTGCCGCGGCAAAGGGAGGGTCGGATGCCCAGGCTCTTTACCGGAATCGAGGTGCCGTCCGAAATCGGCATGGCACTTTCGCTCAAGCGTGGCGGCCTCGTCGGCGCCCGCTGGATCGACCCCGAGAACTATCACATCACCCTGCGCTTCATCGGCGACGTGGACCACCGCGTGGCCAGCGAAGTTACGGACATGCTGGACCGGCTGGCCGACAGCGAGGCGTTCAACATCCGCCTCGACCACCTCGGCTCGTTCGGCGGCAATACGCCGCGGGCCCTGTTCGCCGGCTGCGCCTCCAACAACGCCCTGCTTCGGCTGCAGGCCGCACAGGAGCGGATCCTGCAGCGCTGCGGCCTTGCGCCCGAGGGCCGCAAGTTCGTGCCGCACGTGGCGCTGGCCCGCCTGCGCGGTGTCCCGGCGGCCGAAGTCGCGCGCTTCATCGCGCTTTCCGGCCATTTTACCCCGCTCGAGTTCACGGTTGGCCGGTTCGTCCTCTTCTCTTCCCGCGATTCCGTCGGCGGTGGACCGTACCTCGTGGAGCAGGCCTATCCGCTCGCCGCGTAAGCCGATGTTAACGTTTCCTTCACCGTGCGGGCCCAAACAGGAAATCCGGCGGATTTGCACGTCAAATTGCCGACATGATTGCCGCTAAGGTCGCCACTCACTCAATGTGCGCGACCGGTTTGAGACCTTGGTAACCATGCCGTGGCACTATGCCAGGGGCTGGTTGCGCTACCTTCGGACAAGGATGTTCGGGCGATGACGTTACTGCGTTTGGTTCTGGCTGGTCTGGCTGCTGCTGGACTTGTGGCGGGTCTTGCCGCTCCGGCCGCCGCACAGGAAATCAAGCAGCTTGGTACGTTCAAGTCGTGGACCGCCTGGAGCGGCAGCGACGCCAACGGACTCATGTGCTACATCTCGGCCACCCCGGCCGACTGGAGCCCCAAGGAGGTCGGCGGCAGCCCGGTGCGCCGCAGCCCCATCCACTTCCTCGTGATCAACCGCAAGGGGCTGGGCACCAAGAACGAAGTCCAGACCCAGGTCGGCTATCCGTTCAACGCCGAAGCCAACGTCACCGCCACCGTCGACGGCCGCAGCTTCCCCATGGTCACCGAGGGCGAGGCCGCCTGGCTCGCCAACGAGGCAGACGAAGCCCCGTTCGTCGAGGCCATGAAGGCCGGCTCCAAGCTCGTCGTCACCGGCACTTCGGCCAAGGGCAACCGGATGACCGACAACTACGACCTGTCGGGTGTCACCGCGGCCCTGGGCGAAATCTCCAAGGCCTGCGCCTGATCGCGCGCGCCGTTCGGCAATGCCCGCGGCCTCGTCGGCATTGAGGTCGAAGCCGAACCGAAACCGTGAACAGCGGCGATTGGACCCCGTCTTGTCTGCCTGCTACCAACGCGCCGAACCGAGACTGATGCCGATGCCCAATTCCCGCCTCCTCGTCATCGCCGCCCTTGCCGTGCCGATGCTGACGGGGCCCGCCCAGGCCCAGGCCGTGAAGCTCCTCGGCGAGTTCCGCGACTGGACCGCCTATTCGGCCACCGAATCCTCCGGCCCGGTCTGCTTCGCGCTGAGCCGGCCCACCGAGGTGAGCCCCAGCCCGGACGGCTACACGGAAGCCTGGCTCTATCTCACCAACCGCCCCTCCGACAGCGTGCGCAACGAACTGAACCTCGTCGCCGGCTTCACCTTCGCGCCCGACACGCCGGCCACGGCCACCGTCGGCGGCCAGACCTTCGAGCTGTTCACCGACAAGGACGCCGCCTGGCTGCTCGACGCCTCGCAGAACGACAACCTCGCCGGCGCCCTGCGGGCCGGCTCGACCGTCGTGATCGAGGGGACCTCCGACAAGGGCATCCGCATCACCGAGACCTTCTCCCTCGCCGGGGCCACCGCCGCCTCCCGCGCCATCGAGTCCTGCACCGGCTAATTCAGCTGCGGCCCCTTCCCAGGGGTGTGCGACTGGAGGTCATACGGCCTGCGCCCCGACGGGCCGTGACCCCTTCTTTGCGCCCGGCGTGCTACTATGTTACAGGCCGCGCCTACTGCGCACGCTGAGAGAGCCGCCCGCAACATGACTATTGCCCTCGACCTCGACTATCACGCCCATGCCGACCGTCCCCGCCCGGGGCGGGCCTCGCTTGTCGGGCTGATGAAGCCGGAACTGCGGGACACCCTGATGGGGATCGGCCTCGACGAGCGCGAGGCGAAGATGCGCGCCTCGCAGCTGTGGAACTGGATCTACCACAACGGCGTCACCGACTTCGAGCGGATGACCAACATCCAGAAGGGGTTCCGGCAGAAGCTGGCCGACACCTTCCTGCTCGACCGTCCCGAGATCGTCACCGAACAGGTTTCCATCGATGGCACGCGGAAGTGGCTGTTCCGCTTCCGCGATCCCAGGAACCCGTTGCTGCCGCCGGTCGATGTCGAGACCGTCTACATCCCCG
This sequence comes from Pseudomonadota bacterium, assembly GCA_023430705.1. Lineage (GTDB taxonomy): Bacteria > Pseudomonadota > Alphaproteobacteria > Rhizobiales > Devosiaceae > Devosia_A. Next base: position 6,505 of record JAEYZJ010000069.1, read on the forward strand.
AGGAAGATCGCGGCACGCTCTGCGTCTCGTCCCAGGTCGGCTGCTCGCTCACCTGCTCGTTCTGCCATACCGGCACCCAGAAGCTGGTCCGCAACCTCACCGCCGGCGAGATCCTCGGCCAGATCCTGATGGCGCGCGAGCGCCTCGGCGACTTCCCCGGCGGCGTCCGCCCCACCGATGGCCTCGTGCCCGCTCCGCGCGGCTCGGGTGGCTCGGAAGGCGACAGCCGCGCCATCACCAACATCGTGATGATGGGCATGGGCGAGCCGCTCTACAACTACGAGAACGTCAAGCAGGCCCTGCTGATCGCCTCCGACGAGGCCGGCATCTCGCTCAGCAAGCGCCGCATCACCCTCTCGACCTCCGGCGTCGTCCCCTTCATCGAGCCCACCGGGTCCGAGATCGGCGTCATGCTGGCGATTTCGCTGCACGCCGTGCGTGACGACCTGCGCGACCTCCTGGTGCCGATCAACAAGAAGTATCCGCTGAAGGAACTGATCGAAGCCTGCCGCAACTATCCTGGCCTCTCCAATGCCCGGCGCATCACCTTCGAATACGTGATGCTGCGCGACATCAACGATTCCGACGCTGACGCCCGCGAACTGGTGCGGCTGCTCGCCGGCATCCCGGCCAAGATCAACCTGATCCCGTTCAATCCCTGGCCGGGCACCAATTACGAGTGTTCGACCTCCTCGCGCATCGAGCAGTTCGCCGACATCGTCAATCGCGCCGGCTACGCCTCGCCCGTGCGCACGCCGCGCGGCCGCGACATCTTCGCCGCCTGCGGCCAGCTGAAGAGCGCCACCGAGCGGCTCAGCAAGAAAGAGCGCGACGCGCTGACCGCATGAGCCGGACGGAGGCGCGCCCGACCGTCGCCGACGCGTTGGCGCACCTGCGCCGCGGCGAGGCCGCGTTGGCCGCGGCTCTGCTCGAAACGCTGATCCGGCGCGACCCGCGCGATGCCGGAGCCTTGGGGCTCGCCGGTGCCGTGGCCCTGCAGCGCGGCGAACGGCAGCGCGCCATCGAGCTGCTGTCCCGGGCGCTGGCCCTCGCCCCGGGCGATGCCTCGAGCCATTCCAACCTTGCCGTCGCCTACCTGCGCGAGCGCCGCACCGATGACGCGCGGCGCCACCTCCAGCGCGCCCTTGAGTTGCAGCCGGATTCGCCCGAGGCGCTGGTCAATCTCGCCAATCTCCATCGCCAGGCCGGCGAGCATTCGGCGGCCGAGCCGCTCTACCGCCGGGCCGCGGAGCTGCGCCCTGCCATGGCCGACGCACGCCTCGGCCTGGCGCAGGCGCTCGAAAGCCTGGGGCGGCCCGGCGAGGCCCTCGCCGCGGCCGAGGCGGCCCTGCGGCTGCAGCCCGGCCTCGTCGAGGCCCTGCGCGTGGTCGGGCTCGCCCATGACGCACTCGGGCGGCTGGAACCGGCGGTCGCCGCCTTCGAGCGCGCCACCGCGCTATCCCCTCGCGATGCGCGGCTCGCAGTCGACCTCGGCAATACCTACGCCGCCTTCGGCCGGCGAGAGGAAGCCATCGCGCACTACCGCCGCGCCCTCGAGCTGTCGCCCGGCAATGCCGCCTACGAGCGACAGCTTGGACGGCTCTTTGCCGATTCGGGATCGCTGGTCGACCGGCAGGCCCGGTTCGATGCGCCCGATACCCCCGATCAGCAGCGCATGCACCTCGGCTTCGCCCTCGGCAAGGCCTTCGAGGATGCCGGCGACCATGCCACCGCCTTCCGCTATCTCGACGCGGCCAACCGCCTGCGCCGGGCCCGCTACGACTACCGCCGCGCCGATTCCGAGGCCGCCTTTGCGGAAATCGAGGCGACCTTCACGCCGGAGCTGCTGGCCGCCCGCTCGGGCCACGGCACTGCGGACGCGAGCCCGATCTTCGTCCTCGGCATGCCCCGCTCGGGCACGACGCTGGTCGAGCAGATCCTTGCCAGTCATCCCGACGTGACCGGTGCCGGCGAGCTGCCGCTGCTGCGCGACCTCGTCATCGGCAGCAGCACCAGGCGCCCGATCCACTACCCCGAACTCATGGCCGAGCTTTCGGACGCCGACCTCGCCTCCCTGGGCCGGACCTATGTCGAACGGCTCCGCGCCTACGCGCCTGAGGCGCGTTTCATCACCGACAAGATGCCGGGCAACTTCATGCTGATCGGCTTCATCGCGCTCTGCCTGCCCGGGGCCCGGATCGTCCACTGCGTGCGCGACCCCGCCGATACCTCGGTCTCGATCTGGCGAAATTACTTCAGCACCCATCTCGGCTACGCCTACGACCTCGGCGAGATCGGCCATTACCACCGGCTCTACCAGCGCCTGATGGCGCACTGGCGCCGCGCGCTGCCGGGCCGGATATACGACATTTCCTACGAGGCGCTGGTCGACGACCAGGAAGGCGAGACGCGTCGGCTGCTGGCGCATTGCGGTCTCGATTTCCGCCCCGAATGCCTCGACTTCCACCGCACCGAGCGCCCGGTCCATACGGCGAGCGCGGCGCAGGTGCGCGCCCCGATCAGCCGCAACTCGATCGGCATCGCGGCGCGCTACGGCGAACTGCTGGCGCCGCTCCATGCGGCCCTCGCCGGCGAGGGCTAGGCGCCCGTCATCGCCGGCCGGCGGCGGCCCACCGCAATCGCGCCCGCCCCGAAGAGGCTGAGGGCCACCGACACCCCGAAGATCGACCAGAACCCGAAGGCGCCCGCCCACAG
>JAEYZJ010000081.1 GCA_023430705.1 Pseudomonadota bacterium
GCTCCCGGCACCGAGAGGTCGGAGGCGAAAGTCTCGACCGCACCGGAAAACGGCACCGCGGCCGGCTCGATCACGTCGGTCAGCGTCAGCTTCTCGATCGACCTGCCGCCCACCTGTCCGGCGGCAACGAGGGCGGAAGTGAGCTTGCGGCCGATCATGCCGGCCGCACCGATAATCAGGATATGCATGAAGTCTCCTCGCGTTCTGGGCGGGGAGATTAGCCATCACCCCGAAGGGAGCAAGGGGTGCTTTAGGTGAAAAGGGGGCGACGCGACGTCACCCCCGACCTTTGCCGCGGGGGCCGGTTACGGCGCGGTGTAGCCACCGTCGACGAGGTGATAGCTGCCGGTTATGAAGCTCGCCTCGTCCGACAGCAGGAACGCGATGAGCGCCGCCACTTCCTCCGACTGGCCGAGCCGGTTCATGGCGTGCTTGCTGGCGATGAACTTGAGCGTCGCATCGTCCATGTTCCGCAGCAGCGGCGTGTCGATGAAGCCGGGGCCAACGGAATTGATGCGCACGCCTTTCTCGGCGTACTCGAGGGCAGCGGACTTGGTGAGTCCGACGACGCCGTGCTTGGCGGCCACATAGGCCGGGGAGTTCGCAAAGGCGACCGAGCCGAGGATCGAGGCGACGTTGACGATGGCGCCGCCACCCGAGGCGAGGATCGCCGGCAGTTCGTAGCGCATGCCGTAGAACACGCCGCTGAGATTGACGCCGACCACCTTGTCCCAGGCTTCGACCGGATACTCGCCGGTGGGCGCCGAGGCGCCGCCGATGCCGGCATTGTTCACCGCGAGGTGGAGCCCGCCATAGGTCTTCTGCGCGAACTCGACCATGGCCTCGTTCTGGCCGGCGACGGACACGTCGAGCGCAAAGCTCGCCGCCGCGCCGCCCGACTTTCCGATCGCGTCGGCAGTTGCGCGCGCCGCCTCGGCATTGAGATCGGCAACGATGACCTTGGCCCCGCCGGCCGCCAGCACCTTCGCCACTGCCTCACCGATGCCCGACGCGGCACCCGTGACGATCGCGACCTTGCCGTTGAAATCCAAGCTCATTGTCGTCTCCATAACCGATGATCCCACGTTGGACCGGAACTAGCGGGAGATGGTGCCGCCGGCATTGATCTCGATCAAGCCGAAGCTTCGGCGACCCCGGCAGCCGGCTGGCAGACGCGCTCGAACCGCTCGACGCAGGTGCGGATGACATCGTCGGAGCCGCGCCGCCACCAGTTGTCGCGCGAAAATATCTCGACCTCCTGCGGGCCCTGATAGCCAGCGGCCTCGATCATCGTGCGGATGCCCGCGAGATCGATGACGCCGTCGCCCATCATGCCGCGGTCGAGCAGCATGTCCGTAGTGGGGACGAGCCAGTCGCAGATGTGGTGGGCGAGGATGCGCTTCTCGCGGCCGGCGCGGGCGATGGCAGCGGCGAGCCCGGGGTCCCACCACACATGGTAGACGTCGATGGCGACGCCGACCCCGTCGCCGAGTTGCCCGGCGATGTCGAGCGCCTGGTCGATGGTGTTCACGCAGGCCCGGTCGGCCGCATACATCGGGTGCAGCGGCTCGATGGCGAGCGGCACGCCCGCCGCCCGGGCATGCGGCAGGATGGCGGCAATGCCGTCGGCGACCATGCTGCGTGCGCCGGCGATATCCTTCGACGAACCCGGCAGGCCGCCGACGACGAGGACGAGGCAATCGGCGCCGAGGGTGGCCGCTTCGTCGATGGCGCGCAGGTTGTCGTCGATACTGGCCTTCCGGCCCTCGGCTGTATCGGCCGGGAACATGCCGCCGCGGCAGAGGCCGGTGACGCGCAGGCTGTTGGTGCCAATGATGGTTGCAGCCTCCCCCAGACCCACGGCTGCGACCTGGTCGCGCCACGGCGAGATGGCGGTGACGCCTTGGCGGAGGCAGGCGTCCACCATCTCGCCGAAGCTCGAGCCGTTCCGCAGGGTGGCGAGGTTGATCGAGAGCTGGCCCTTGCTCATGCGACACCGTGGACGGCGAGGACGCGCTTCATGCGGTCGACGGCGAGGGCCGGGTCGGCAAGCACGCGGGCCCTGTCGGCGAGGCGGAAGAGTTCGGCAAGATGCTGCAGCGAGCGGGCCGACTGCTGTCCGCCGACCATGGCGAAATGGTCCTGCAGCCCGTTGAGGTAGGCAAGGAACACGACACCGGTCTTGTAGAAGCGCGTGGGCGCCGAAAAGATGTGGCGGCTGAGCGGCACGGTGGGCTCGAGCAGTTCGAAGAACTCGTTGTCGCTGCCGCGTCCGAGCGCCGCGAGGGCCGCCGACGCGGCTGGGGCGATGGCGTCGAAAATGCCGAGCAGCGCATCGGAATTGCCCTCGGCGTCTCCGGCGATCAGCTCGGCATAGTTGAAGTCGTCGCCGGTATACATGCGCACGCCCGCCGGCAGCCGGCGGCGCATGGCGATCTCCTTTTCCTTGCTCAGGAGCGAGATCTTGATGCCGTCGACCTTGTCGGCGTGGGCCGCGATGACGTCGAGGCAGACCTCCATGGCGGCCTCGTGCGTCGGCCCGCCCCAGTAGCCCTCGAGCGCCGGATCGAACATCTCGCCCAGCCAGTGGAGGATCACCGGCTGTCGCACCTGGCCGAGGATGCGGGCATAGACGCGGGCGTAGTCGTCGGGGGATTTCGCCGCGACGACGAGGGCGCGCGAAGCCATCAGGATGACGCGGCCGCCCTGCCCTTCGACGAAGCCCACCTGCTCTTCATATGCGTCAATGACGTCGTCGATGCTGACGTCCGGCCCGGGAGCAAGATGGTCGGTGCCGGCGCCGTAGGCGATGAGGCTGTCGCTGCGGGTGCGGGCTTCGGCCTGAGCGCGGTTGATCAGTTCCTGCGCCTCGGCCCAGCCCAGCCCCATGCCGCGCTGCGCCGTGTCCATGGCTTCGGCGACGCCGAGGCCGAGGTCCCACAGGCGGTGGCGGAACCGCAGGGTCGCGTCCCAGTCGATGGCGGGGCTCAGCCAGGGGTCGTTCGGGGCGAGCGGGTCGGCGACGACATGCGCGGCGGCGTAGGCGATGCGCGGGAAGTCGGCCGCGGCGTGACGCTCGAACCGGATGGGGTTGCTGGTTAGGCGATAGGTGGTGAGGGTTCGGTCGGGGTTGGGGAGGAGGAGTTCAGGCATTGGCGGACGGCCCGATACTTCCCCTCACCCCAACCCTCTCCCCCGAGGGGAGAGGGGGCGATGGGGCACAGCCCGTGCAAAATGCGTCCTCCCTCCCCTCCGGGGAGAGGGCCAGGGTGAGGGGAAGTCGCTGATATCTCATCTCAAACCCCCAGCGGCGGAACGTCGAGCCAGCGACGCTCCTTCCAGCTCTGGAGGCCGAGCGTTGCGAGCTGGACGCCCTTGGCGCCGGCTTCGAGGCCGTAGGGCCAGGGGGCGTCCTCGGCGACGTGGCGGAGGAACATTTCCCATTGAGCCCTGAAGCCGTTCTGGGCCGGAGCATTGTCGGGCACTTCCTCCCACTGCTCGAAAAAGTCGAACCTGGACGGCTCGTCCGGATTCCATACCGGTTTCGGCGTGTTGACGCGGTGCTGGGTGAAGCACTTGTGGAGGCCGGCGACGGCCGAGCCATGCGTGCCGTCCACCTGGAAAGTGACGAGGTCGTCGCGGCGGACGCGGACGTCCCAGCTGGAGTTGATGTGCGCGATGACCCCGCCCGCGAGCTGGAAGGTGGCATAGGCCGCATCGTCCGCATCGGCGCTGTAGCGGTTCCCCTTCTCGTCGACGCGCTCGGGAATATGCGTGGCACCAAGGCAGCTTACGGCCTCGACCTCGCCGAAGAGGTTATCCAGCACGTAGCGCCAGTGGCACAGCATGTCGAGGATGATGCCGCCGCCGTCGGCCTTGCGGTAGTTCCAGCTCGGGCGCTGCGCCGGCTGGCCCCAGTCCCCCTCGAACACCCAGTAGCCGAACTCGCCGCGCACCGAGAGGATGCGACCGAAGAAGCCGGAATCGCGCAGCAGCTTGAGCTTGAGCAGGCCGGGCAGGAACAGCTTGTCCTGCACCACGCCATGCTTGATGCCGGCCGACTTCGCCTTCCTTGCCAGCGCGATGGCGGAGTGGAGGTCGTCCGACACCGGCTTTTCGCAGTAGACGTGCTTGCCGGCGTCGATGGCGCGGCCGAGGAGCGTGGCGCGCATGCTGGTGGTGCCGGCATCGAAGAACACCGTGTCGTCGGGATTGGCGAGCGCCGCCTCGAGATCGGTGGACCAGCGGGCGATCCCGTGCCTTTGCGCCAGCGCCTCGATCTTGTCGCGATCGCGCCCGACGAGGATCGGGTCGACGACGAGCCGATCGCCATTTCCGAGGACGAGGCCGCCCTGCTCGCGGATGGCGAGGATGGAGCGGACGAGGTGCTGGTTGTAGCCCATCCGGCCGGTCACGCCGTGCATGATCAGCCCCACCCGCTGCTCGGCCATTCTCCCCTCCTGCGTCGTCAGCTTTGTAACTGGTTGGTTACTTCGATACATCCGGCTACGATGGAGCGTCAAGCGCCGCGCTCACCCGGACGGCGCGCGACGGCCGAAACGACTATGAATTGCACCATAATTTACTTGGCTCCTCCGCCGCCCTGCCGTGCAGGCCATGACGGAAGAGGATGCGCCGGGCGCCGGCGAAGGGGATAAGATGCCGACTGACGCAGAAGCCGCAGCCAGGCCGGGGCGCCGGACCGCGCCCGAGCTCCAGGCGCGGCCGCGCGATGCCGAAAGGACCAAGGCCTCGATCCTCAAGGCGGCGCGCGACGAGTTCTGCGAACAGGGCTTCAACGGCGCCCGCGTCGACGCCATCGCCGACCGCGCCAGGGCCAACAAGCGGCTGCTCTACCACTATTTCGGCAACAAGGAGGCGCTCTACTCGGCCGTGCTGCTGGACGCCTACCAGGAGATCCGGCGCGGCGAGCGGGAGCTCAAGCTCGACAAGATCGACCCCGTGGAGGCAATGGACCGGCTGGTGCGCTTCACCTTCCGTCACTTCCTCGCGAACCCGTGGTTTCCGCGCCTCCTTGCCGTCGAGAACCTGCAGAACGCCCGCTTCCTCAAGCAGCTCGACGACATCCCGGCCCTGCACTCGCCGCTGGTCGCCGAGCTCGCCGACATCCTCAGGCGCGGCAACGAGTCGGGCGCCTTCCGCACCGATGTCGACCCGATGCAGCTCTACATCTCGATTGCCGGGCTGGGGTACTTCTATGTCTCCAACATGAAGACGCTGAGCGTGATCTTCGGCCAGGACCTCAGCCAGTTCGCGCTGATCCAGGAAAGGGAGGCGCAAGCGGTGCAAATGGTGCTGCAGTATCTGAAGTCCCGGCGCTAAGAAGCGCCAGGGCTTTTCCATTGCCACGAAACCGCCACGAAATCGCCGCTAAGATGAACGGTTTCTGAACACGCAGTTGACCGGAATCTTCGGCGTTTTCAGTGTGTTGCAAGCGCCTGGGTTTCCCGGCGCGACGAGTGGGTTGACAGCCTCCGGAAGCAAGCCCAATGTTGTAACCAATTGGTTATTTAGCGCCGCAAGAGCGCGACCAGTCGGTTCGGGACGGCCTGACGCCGCCTGAGGGAGAGAACGGGAGGAGTTTCTATGGGTATGTCTCTGGACAGACGTGGTTTCTTGCTGGGTTCGACCGCCCTGCTGGGCGCCGCCGCCCTGTCGCCGGCCGCCGCGCTGGCGCAGGAAAACCGCATCCGGCTGCTGTTCTGGGGCGGCCAGGCCCGCGCCGACCGCACCTACGCCGCCACCGACCTCTATTCCAAGGCCAACCCGGGCACCGTGTTTGACGGCGAGTTCATGGCCTTCAACGACTACTGGACCAAGCTTGGCACGCAGGTCGCCGGCGGCAACGCCCCGGATATCCTGCAGATGGACTACCGCTACATCGTCGAATACGCCAACCGCAACGCCATCGCCCCGCTCGACGACTTCGTCGGCAAGGAACTGGATCTCGCCGATTTCGACGCCGACCAGCTCGAAGGCGGCAAGGTCAACGGCAAGCTCTACGGCATCAGCCTTGGCGCCAACTCGGTGGCCAACATGATCAACGTCGCCGCTTTCGAGGAAGCCGGCGTCGAGATCCCGGGCGCCGATTTCTCCTATGCGGACCTGCCGGCCCTCGCCGAGAAGTTCAACTCGGGCAACAAGCGCCCGGGCATGAAGGTGTGGTCCGATCACTCCGGTCTCGAGCCGGCGCTGGACAACTGGCTGCGCTCGAAGGGCAAGGGCCTCTACGGTGCCGACGGCAAGCCCTTGTTCGACGAGAACGACCTGACCGAATGGTTCAAGCTCTGGGCTGACCTGCGCGCCGCCGGCGTGACGGTGTCGGCGGAAGACCAGGCGCTCGACGCGACCGACGCGATCGAAAACACCATGGTCACGCTGGGCAAGGCGGCATCCACCTACGCCAATTCGAACCAGCTGATTGCCTTCCAGGCGATCAACAAGGACCCGCTGACCATGACCAACTACCCGCGCTACAAGCCGGGCGCGGGTGGCGGTCACTATCGCAAGCCCTCGATGTTCTGGTCGCTTGGAGCGACGAGCCAGAAGCTCGCCGACGGCGCCAAGTTCATCAACTTCTTCATCTCCGATGCGGAAGCCACCAAGGCGCTCGGCGTCGAACGTGGCATCCCGTGCAAGGTCTCGACCCGCGACAACATCGCCCCGGGCCTCGATGCACAGAGCCAGATCGCGCTCAACTTCGTGTCGAACCTCGGCGACCTGCTCGGGCCGCTGCCGCCCTCCCCGCCGGCCAATGCCGGCGAGATCAACAAGGCACTGCGCACCAAGGGCCAGGAAGTGGCGTTTGGCGGGCAGTCGCCGGAAGAGGCCGGCCCGGCCTTCTTCAAGGAAGTGAACGAAATCCTGTCTCGCGCAGGCTGACGGCGCGTTGCCGGGAATGCGGATGCGTCCCC
>JAEYZJ010000190.1 GCA_023430705.1 Pseudomonadota bacterium
CATCAAGGCCTTCGGCTCGGCCGGCAAGAAGACCGCCGTGGTCTCGACCATCAACGGCGACGCCAACGTGCCGTTCTACAAGGAACTCGCCAACCAGGGCATCAAGGCCGAGGACATCCCAGTCGTCGCCTTCTCGGTCGGTGAAGAAGAACTCGCCGGCTTCGACACCGCCCCGCTGGTGGGCCACCTCGCTGCCTGGAACTACTTCCAGTCGGTCGACACGCCCGAGAACGCCGACTTCATCGGCAAGTGGCGCGAGTTCGTCAAGGATCCGGAGCGCGTCACCAACGACCCGATGGAAGCGCACGTGATCGGCTTCAACCTGTGGGTCCAGGCCGTCGAGAAGGCCGGCACCACCGACACCGACGCCGTGCTCGACGCCATCATCGGCCTCGAGACGCCGAACCTGACCGGCGGCATCGCCAAGATGCTCCCCAACCACCACATCACCAAGCCCGTCCTGATCGGCGAAATCCAGGCCGACGGCCAGTTCGAAGTGGTGTCCGAGAGCGACCTCGTGCCGGGCGACGCCTGGTCCGACTTCCTGCCCGAATCCAAGATGATCGAGGCCGATTGGACCGACCCGATCAACTGCGGCAACTACAACACCGAGACCAAGGCCTGCGGCGCCGGCACGCTGTAAGCCGAGCCTCAATCCCGGCGAGGGCGGCCCACCGCCCTCGCTTTCTTCTTTTCTCAGTTTGCAGGGGCAATGCGGTGAACGGTCAGGTCGAGCTTTTGGCTCCCGGTTTGTCAGTCATGCCTGAGGGGTTTGGGCGCGTGGCTCCCCCCCTCCCGACCTCCCCCGCGAGGGGGGAGGTGCCCGCCGGTGGGTTTGGCACCATGCGGGCCAGGAACGCGATCGGCACCCTCCCCCTCGCGGGGAGGGCTGGGGTGGGGGGTGCAGCACGCTGGGTGCTGGCCATCTTCGCCATACTCGCAGCCCTTCTCGCTCCCCTCCCCGCCCTCGCCCAGACCGACGACGCGACCCTGACGGCGCTCGTCGATGCCCTTGCGCCGGGCAACTTCAAGGATCGGGAAACTGCTGCGAGGGCGCTCGCCGCGACCGGCGACCCGCGCGCCGTGCCGGTGCTGCAGACGCTGCTCGACGGCAACCTCCATGCCGTGAAGGCCACCGGCCAGGTCGTGTTCCTCCGGGGTGGCGAGGCGCTCGATCCGGTCACCGGGGCGCCGGTCGCGGGGATCGCGCCGGCCGACACCGAGAAGGTCAAGGTCAACAACGGCCTCCGCCGCGGGCTGCGCACCGTGATCGGGCAGCTGACGCTGCTCAGCGACGACCGCGCGACCCGGCTCAGCGCCGCCCAGTCGGTGCTGCGGGACGCCGACCCCGCCAACCTCGAGCTGCTCGACACCGCCCTTGCCGCCGAGGGCGACGCCGAGGTGAAGGCGGTGATGGCGAACGCCCGCGCCGCCATCATCCTCAAGGACGATGCCTCGCTCGAGGAAAAGCTTGCCGCGGTGGAGACGATGAAGTCGCGCGGCGGCCGCGATGCGATCACGCTGCTGACCTCGGTCCTCGCGTCCTCGCCGGACGAGCTGAAGCCCGCGATCGAGTCGGCCATTGCCGCGCTGAACCAGACCCAGGCGGCCTGGAGCGTGGCCCAGAACGTCTGGTACGGCGTCTCGCTGGGCTCGGTGCTGCTGCTCGCCGCCATCGGGCTCGCCATCACCTTCGGCGTGATGGGCGTCATCAACATGGCGCATGGCGAGATGGTGATGCTGGGCGCCTACACCACCTTCACGGTGCAGGAGGTGATCCGTCGCTCCTTCCCGGGCATGCTCGACTATTCGCTCGCCATCGCGCTGCCGCTCGCCTTCCTCGTCACCGCCCTGATCGGCATCGCCATCGAGCGCGGCATCATCCGCTGGCTCTATGGCCGCGCGCTCGAGACCCTGCTCGCCACCTGGGGGCTGTCGCTCATCATCCAGCAGGCGGTCCGCACCATCTACGGCCCGACCAACAAGGAAGTGGCGAACCCCACCTGGATGTCCGGCTCGTTCGAGCTCGGCGGCCTCTCGATCACCTGGAACCGCTTCTGGATCGTGATCTTCGCCATTGCCGTGTTCTTCACCCTCCTCGCCGTGCTGAAGCGCACGCCGCTGGGGCTGCAGATGCGGGCGGTGACCTCCAACCGCCGCATGGCCTCGGCCATGGGCATCCGCACGCCCTTCGTCGATGCGATGACGTTCGGGCTCGGCTCGGGCATCGCGGGGCTGGCCGGCGTCGCCCTCAGCCAGATCGACAACGTGTCGCCGAACCTGGGCCAGAACTACATCATCGACAGCTTCATGGTCGTGGTCTTCGGCGGCGTGGGGAACCTCTGGGGCACGCTGGTTGGCGCGCTCTCGATCGGCATCGCCAACAAGTTCCTCGAGCCCTATGCCGGCGCCGTCGTCGCCAAGATCCTGATCCTGATCCTCATCATCCTCTTCATCCAGAGGCGGCCGAGAGGACTGTTCGCGCTCAAGGGCCGGGCGGTGGAGCAGTGACAGCAGTGGCTTGCCCCTCACCCGTCGCGGCCTGCGGCCGATCCACCCTCTCCCCGACGGGGAGAGGAACTCCCGACTGCGCAGTCGGCGCCCTGTTCTTCTCCCCGTCGGGGAGAAGGTGGCGCGCAGCGCCGGATGCGGGGTTCAGAACCACCGGAGCGAGCACATGATCACCCAGATGCTGTTCCGCGCGCTCGACCGCAAGGCCGTCTGGCTGGTCGCGATCCTTGTCGCCGTCGCCATTGCCGTGCCGGCGCTCAACCTGCTGGTGCCGGTGGGCTCGCCGTTCCACGTGCCGACCTACGTGGTGACGCTGCTGGGCAAGTACCTGTGCTACGCGATGCTGGCGCTCGCGCTCGACCTGGTCTGGGGCTATGTGGGCATCCTGTCGCTCGGCCACGGCGCCTTCTTCGCGCTCGGCGGCTATGCCATGGGCATGTACCTGATGCGCCAGATCGGCACGCGCGGGGTCTACGCCAACCCGGTCCTGCCGGACTTCATGGTGTTCCTCAACTGGAAGGAACTGCCCTGGTACTGGCTGGGCTTCGACATGTTCTGGTTCGCCATCGCGATGGTGATCCTCGTGCCGGGCCTTCTCGCCTTCGTCTTCGGCTGGCTGGCGTTCCGCAGCCGGGTGACCGGGGTCTACCTCTCGATCATCACGCAGGCGATGACCTTCGCGCTGCTGCTCGCCTTCTTCCGCAACGACTTCGGCTTCGGCGGCAATAACGGGCTGACCGACTTCAAGGACATCGTCGGCTTCAGCGTCCAGGCCCCGGCGACACGCGCCACCCTGTTCGCGCTGAGCGCGCTGTTCCTCGCGCTCTTCGTCTTCCTCTGCTCGATGATCGTCAATTCCAAGCTCGGCAAGGTGATGGTGGCGGTGCGCGATGCCGAGAGCCGCACCCGCTTCCTCGGCTGGCGGCCGGAGAACGTGAAGCTCTTCGCCTTCACCGTGTCGGCAGTGATGGCCGGCATTGCGGGCGCGCTCTATGTGCCGCAGGTGGGCATCATCAACCCCGGCGAGTTCGCGCCGGAAAACTCGATCGAGGCCGTGATCTGGGTGGCGGTCGGCGGCCGCGGCACCATCGTCGGGCCCATCATCGGCGCGCTGCTGGTCAATTTCGGCAAGACCGTCTTCACTTCGGCCCTGCCCGAATACTGGCTGTTCGCGCTGGGCGGGCTGTTCGTCTTCGTCACGCTGTTCCTGCCCAGGGGCATCGTCGGGCTGATCGGCCAGATCCGCGCCGGCACGACCCGCCGCAATTCGACAAAGCTCGACCGCGGCAGCGCCGCCGCCGAGGACGGCGAGGCCCCGTCCACCCTGCCCCCGACCACCAGAGCTCCGGAGCCCGCCGAATGACCGTTCCCGACAAGTCCGGCACGATGCTCTACCTCAACGGCGTCTCCGTCTCCTTCGACGGCTTCAAGGCCCTCAACGCGCTCTCGATCATCGTCCATCCCGCCGAGATGCTGGCCATCATCGGGCCGAACGGCGCCGGCAAGACCACGATGATGGACATCATCACCGGCAAGACGCGCCCCGATGACGGCGAGGTCTATTTCGACGGCCGCACCGACCTGACCCGGCTCGACGAGGCCGACATCGCCAGCCTCGGCATCGGGCGCAAGTTCCAGAAGCCCACCGTGTTCGAGAGCCACACGGTCTGGGACAACATCGTGCTGTCGCTGAAAAAGCCGCGCGGCGTGTTCTCGGCCCTGCTCTACGGCCAGAGTGCGGAGGACAGGGTCCGCATCGAGGAAATCCTCGATACCGTCCGCCTCACCGCCCGCAAGGAGGAACTGGCGGCCGACCTCAGCCACGGCCAGAAGCAGTGGCTCGAAGTGGGCATGCTGCTGGCGCAGGATCCAAAACTGCTGCTCGTCGACGAACCGGTCGCCGGCATGACGGATGCGGAGACGGTCGAGACGGCCAAGCTCCTCCGGCAGATCGCGACCACCCGTTCCGTGGTGGTGGTCGAGCACGACATGAGCTTCGTGCGCGAACTCGGCACCCGCGTCACCTGCCTTGCCGAAGGCACGGTGCTGGCCGAAGGCTCGCTCGACCAGGTGAGCGCGAACCCCGTCGTCATCGAACGATATCTCGGGCGCTGATTGATCCAGATCATGGCCATTGCTCCCACCATTGCGCACCATGCTTTCTTCGCCGGCATCGGCGGGAAACTGGTGGAGCTCGGACAGATGGTTCGTCGGCGACTGCTGCTCGGTTTCGGAATTGGTGCAGGCGCATTGGCGGTCGGAGGCGTGGCGACGGCGCTCTCGTTCCGCGCAGCGATGCGGCGGGCCGAAGCGGCGGTCTCGCCCGCGCTCGGCACGGTCATCCCGACCCGGCACGGACCTCTCGAGTTTGCCGAGGCGGGGTCGGGACCGCCGTTCCTGATGATCCACGGCACCGGCGGCGGCTTTGACCAGGGCCTCAACTTCGCCCGCCCGCTGCTGGAGCGCGGCTACCGCGTCATCGCGCCGTCGCGGTTCGGCTACCTGCGCTCCCCCCTGCCCGCCGCTCCGACCAGCCCGAACCAGGCCGACGCGCTGGTCGATCTGCTCGACCACCTGGGGATCGACAGGGTCGCGGTCTGCGGCGGCTCGGCCGGCGCGCTGTCCGCCCTCGAGTTCGCCAGCCGGCATCCGGACCGCACGGTGGCGCTGTTGCCGGTGGTGCCGGCGACCCATGTTCCCGGCCGCAGCCTCGCCCAGACGCAGCCGCCCGACATTGGCGCGGCGATGATCCTGCTGCGCTCCGACCTGCTGTTCTGGGCCGCGCTGAACCTCGCTCCCGACCTGTTGACCGGCAACCTCCTGGCGACCGATCCGGCCCTGCTCAGGACGGTGACGGCGGCGGAGGCGGCGCGCGCGCGGGAAATCCTGTGGTCGATCCTGCCGGTCAGCCGGCGCGCCGACGGACTCGTCAACGACGCGATGCTGGCGGGTAACCCGGCCCCCTCCGACCTGGCGGCGATCACGGCCCCCACGCTGGCCCTCTCGGTCGAGGACGACCGCTTCAACACCGCCGCCGCGGCCCGCTACATCGCCGCCACCGTGCCCGGCGCGCGCAGCATCATCTTTCCGACCGGCGGCCACATCTGGCTCGGTCACGACGCCGAACTGTTCGGCGCCATCGACAGCTTTCTCAAGGAGACCGGATACCGATGAGCACGGCACTCGCCATCAGGGGCATCGACCTCCACTACGGCGCGGCGCAGGCGCTGCGCGGCATCTCCATCGAGTGCCGGCCCGGCCGGATCACCGCCGTGCTCGGCCGCAACGGGGTGGGCAAGAGCTCCACCCTGCGGGCCGTCACCGGGATCAACAACGTGAGCTCGGGCGAGATCGTCTTCGACAACGAGGTGCTGCGCAGGGCCCCGCCCTACCGGCGGGCGCGGCTCGGCATCGGCTACGTGCCGCAGGGTCGCGAGATCTTTCCGCTGCTGACGGTCCGGGAGAACCTCGAAACCGGCTATGCCGGGCTGAAGCGCGCCGACCGCTACGTGCCCGGCTACGTCTTCGAACTGTTCCCCATCCTCAAGTCGATGCTGAACCGGCGCGGCGGCGACCTCTCGGGCGGCCAGCAGCAGCAGCTCGCCATCGGCCGCGCCCTCGTCACGCGGCCGCGCGTGCTGGTGCTCGACGAGCCGACCGAGGGTATCCAGCCGTCGATCATCAAGGATATCGGCCGCGCGCTGCAGTTCCTGCGCGACGAGAAGGGAATGACCATCCTGCTGGTCGAGCAGTATCTGGACTTCTGCCGGGAAATCGCCGACGACATCTACATCATGGATCGCGGTGAGATCATGCATTCCGGCCCGGCCGCCGACCTGGACCTGCCCGAGGTGCGCCGGCATCTGATGGTGTGAGCTTGCTGGTGTTCGATAGTTCGGCGCTGCGCGCCACCTTCTCCCCTCAGGGGAGAAGAAAAGAAGGGGGCGTCGGCGTGAACGCCATCTCACCCACCATCCGCCACCAGCGCGCCCGCGGTACGGGGCGGATGGCGACGCACGTGCTCGATGGCCGCACGCGCCTCACCACCCTGTTCCAGGAGGGCTGCGCCAAGATCAGGCTGCCGCACACCCACGACCCGAGCCTGCAGGCAGTGCTCATCAACACCGCGGGCGGGCTGACCGGCGGCGACGAGGTCACTTGGCAGGTGGACGCCGCGCCGGGCGCCCGCATGGTGCTGACGACGCAGGCCTGCGAGCGCGTCTACCGCTCGCTCGGTGACGATGCGACGGTGAGGACCCGCATCTCGGTGGGGGCCGGGGCGCATCTCGACTGGCTGCCGCAGGAGACGATCCTGTTCGAGGGCGCGCGGCTTGACCGCGGCCTCGAGATCGACCTCGCGCCCGATGCGAGCCTTTTCGCCATCGAGGCGATCCTGCTCGGCCGCGAGGCGATGGGCGAGTCTGCGCGCAACGCCTGGCTCACCGACAACTGGCGCATCCGGCGCGGCGGGCGGCTGGTCCATGCCGAGGCGACGCGCCTCGGTGGCGCGGACGAAGAGCGGGACGGGCTGTCGCTGCTCGATGGCGCCGGGGCTTTCGCGACGCTGCTTTATGTCGGAGCCGACGCCGAGACGCGGCTCGACCGCGTGCGCGCGCTGCTGAGCGGCGACGCCGCTGCGTCCGTCATCGGCGAGCGTCTCGTCATTCGGGCCATGGCCCCGGGCGGACTTGCGCTCCGCCGCATCATCACGCCAATAATCACGCACCTTTCCGGCGCGGGCGCCCTGCCCCGCCTCTGGCACCTCTAGGACCCACGGCATGAACCTGACGCCCCGCGAGAAAGACAAGCTGCTGATCTCCATGGCCGCAATCGTCGCGCGCAAGCGCCTCGAACGCGGCGTGAAGCTGAACCATCCCGAGGCGATCGCGCTGATCACCGACTATGTCGTCGAGGGGGCCCGCGACGGCCGCTCCGTCGCCGACCTGATGGAAGCCGGCGCCCATGTCGTCACCCGCGAACAGGTGATGGAGGGCATTGCCGAGATGATCCACGACGTGCAGGTTGAAGCCACGTTCCCCGACGGAACAAAACTCGTCACAGTTCATGAGCCGATACGATGAGCACTTCCCTGATCCCCGGCGAAATCATCACCGTCCCCGGCGACATCGAGCTCAATGCGGGTGCGCCGCAGATCACGCTCGAGGTGGCGAACACCGGCGACCGGCCGATCCAGGTCGGCTCGCACTACCATTTCCATGAGACCAATGCCGGCCTGAGCTTCGATCGCGAGCAGGCGCGCGGCATGCGGCTCGATATCGCGGCCGGCACCGCGGTGCGCTTCGAGCCGGGCCAGACGCGCGAAGTGCGGCTGGTGCCGCTCTCGGGCAAGCGCGAGGTCTACGGCTTCCAGCAGAGGGTCATGGGCAAGCTCTAGCAATCGCGAAGCGGCGCGCCCTCGCCCGCCCAAGTCCTCACCCGCCCAAGTCCTCGCCCGCCCAAGTCCTCAGAGGTCGTTGGCGTAGAGCACGCCGCCGCCGTCCCTCGCGATGTCGGCCGCCACGATCTGCTCCAGCGACACGCCGGCGTTGCGGATCGCGGTCATCGCCATCGGGTTGATGACGAGGTTCGACTGCAGGTACTGGACATCGCGCGACTTCATGTCGAGGGCCGCATGGAGGCGCGAGGCGCTCTGCCCGGCCCCCGCGAGGGTCGAGAGGCGCACGACGCGAAGGCCCGCGGCGCTGTCCGCCCGCTCGGCCGAGCGCAGGTAGCTGGCGCTGCCGATGCCGGCAATGATCGAGTTGATGTCCATGAACTGCGCCATGGCGAACTGCGGCGCCGACAACAGCAGCGCGGCGGCGAGGGCGACGGCGAATCGGGATTTCATGTGAGCCTCCAGCGGGATGGGTGCCAGCAGACATCGGTCCTGTGGCGAAATACCGGCGACGTCCCAAGAGACGTTTGGCATTCTGCCTGAATTTCGTCTAGGGATGCGCCGGTTTCAACGGGCAGGACTGCGATGGCCACCAAGGAAGAAGACTTCAGGGAACGCTTCGTCGCCATGATGAAGGACTTGCACGCCAACGGCGGCAAGGACGCGGAGGCGCAATACCTGATCGGCAGCCTTGCCTCGCGCCTGATGGACAAGACCGGCGCCAAGAGCTGGACCGTCTTCAAGACCACGCTCGGCACCTTCGACCACGACGCGCTGCTGCGCGATTTCGAGAAGCAGGGCAACAAGTTCCACAACGACGGCAAGCGCAAGCACGCCTATGCGGTGCAGGTGCTGGCCATGTCGGTGGTGGCCCAGACGCAGGCCGACAAGGACGTCCAGTCGGGCAACAAGATCCTCGACGGGGTCATCAACTCGCTCGTCATCCTCTTCCGCAAGGCCGAGACCGCGACCAAGCTGCACTAGCCCGCGGCGCGGGGCGCGTCGGCGTCACCGCCGCAGGGCTCCCGTGCATCTGCTGATTTCTGCGGCAAGACGCTGGACAGCCTCAATGTTAGGCGATTGAAATGGCGTTGTACGCTTCGCCGTTGGGGTCTCAGTCATGCCTGCTCGCATCTCCCGCTCGACCTATGCCCAGATGTACGGCCCGACCACGGGCGACCGGGTCCGGCTGGCCGACACCGAGCTGTTCATCGAGGTGGAGCGCGACCTCACCACCTACGGCGAGGAGGTGAAGTTCGGCGGCGGCAAGGTGATCCGCGACGGCATGGGCCAGAGCCAGATCACCCGCGCCGCGGGCGCCATGGACACGGTGATCACCAACGCGCTGATCGTCGACCATACCGGCATCTACAAGGCCGATGTCGGCCTGCGCGACGGCCGCATCGCGAGGATCGGCAAGGCCGGCAACCCGGACACGCAGCCCGGCGTCGATGTCATCATCGGGCCCTCGACGGAGATCATTGCCGGCGAGGGCAAGATCCTCACTGCCGGCGGCATGGACAGCCACATCCACTTCATCGCGCCGCAGCAGATCGAAGAAGCGCTGATGAGCGGCATCACCACCATGGTCGGCGGCGGCTCGGGCCCGGCCCACGGCACGCTGGCCACCACCTGCACCGGCGCCTGGCACGCGCAGCGCATGATCGAGGCGTTCGACGCCTTCCCGATGAACCTCGGCATCGCGGGCAAGGGCAACGCCTCGCTCCCGGCCCCGCTGGAGGAGATGATTCTCGCGGGTGTCTCGTCGCTGAAGCTGCACGAGGACTGGGGCACGACGCCCGCCGCCATCGACAACTGCCTCGCGGTCGCCGACGCCTACGACGTGCAGGTGATGATCCACACCGACACGCTGAACGAGTCGGGCTTCGTCGAGGACACGGTACGGGCGTTCAAGGGACGCACGATCCACGCCTTCCACACCGAGGGCGCCGGCGGCGGGCATGCGCCCGACATCATCAAGGTGGCCTCGCTTCCCAACGTCTTGCCATCCTCGACCAATCCGACGCGGCCCTACACGGTCAACACGCTGGCCGAGCATCTCGACATGCTGATGGTCTGCCATCACCTCAGCCCCTCGATCGCCGAGGACGTCGCCTTCGCCGAGAGCCGCATCCGCAAGGAGACGATCGCCGCCGAGGACATCCTCCACGACATCGGGTGCTTTTCGATGTTCTCGTCCGACAGCCAGGCCATGGGCCGGGTCGGCGAAGTGATCATCCGGACCTGGCAGACCGCCGACAAGATGAAGCGCCAGCGCGGCGCCCTCGCCGAGGAGACCGGTGACAACGACAATTTCCGGGTGAAGCGCTACATCGCCAAGTACACGATCAACCCGGCCATCGCGCAGGGGATGAGCCGGCATATCGGCTCGATCGAGGTGGGCAAGCGGGCCGACCTGGTGCTGTGGA
>JAEYZJ010000191.1 GCA_023430705.1 Pseudomonadota bacterium
TCAGCACCACCTCGCGGTAGCCGTTGGCGACCAGCTTCCTGATCTGGTCGACGACGAGGCCCATGGGCACCGAGCGCGAGGGGCCGCGGCCATAGGGGATGATGCAGAAGGTGCAGCGGTGATCGCAGCCGTTCTGGACCTGCACGAAGGCGCGGGCGCGGCCGTCCATGCCCTCGATCAGGTGGCTGGCGGTCTCGCGGACCGACATGATGTCGTTGACCTGGACCTTGTCGTTGAGCGGCAGGCCGAATGCTATGGGGGCATAGCTTTCCGCCTTCAGCTTGTCGGCATTGCCGATCACGAGGTCGACCTCGGGCATGTCGCCGAACGAGCGCGCCTCGGTCTGGGCGGCGCAGCCGGTGACGATGATCCGGCGCTCGGGGTCGTCGCGGCGGGCCTTGCGGATGGCCTGCCTGGCCTGCCGCACGGCTTCGGAGGTGACCGCGCAGGTGTTGATGATGATGGTGTTGTCGAGCCCGGCCTTCTCGGCCTCGGCCTTCATCACCTCGCCTTCATAGGCGTTGAGGCGGCAGCCGAAGGTCAGGGTCTCGATGGCCATTTCAGGCGACGTCCTGCTGGGCGCGGGTCCAGCTGCCGGTGAACGGGTCGAAGCTGCCGGCGAACTCGAGTTCGGCCGGGCCGGTGAGGAGCACATGGTCATCGGCGCGCCATTCGATGGCGAGGTCGCCGCCGGGCAGGGTGACCGTCGCGTTGCGTCCGGTCCGGCCGGTACGGGCCGCGTTGACCAGCGCGGCACATGCGGCGGTGCCGCAGGCGCGGGTCAGTCCGGCGCCACGTTCCCAGGTGCGCAGGAAGATGTGATCGGGCGCGACGACGCGGGCGATGGAGATGTTGGCGCGCTCGGGGAAGATCGGGTGGTTCTCGAGCAGGGGGCCGAAGCGGTCGAGGGCGTAGCCCCAGACGTCGTCCTCCACCCAGAACGTCGCGTGCGGGTTGCCCATCGAGGCGACGGAAGGGGTATGCAGGACCGGGGCGTCGATCGGGCCGATCTGGAGCTCGATGCCGGTGGTGTCGTAGAACTCCTCGGCCAGCGGGATGTCCTGCCAGCCGAAGCGCGGCCTGCCCATGTCGACGGTGATCAGCCCATCCTCGCGCTTGTCGCCGGTGAGAATGCCGGCCAGCGTCTCGAAGACGAAGTGCCTGTGCCCGGTCTGGGCGGAAAGCGCCTGGACCACGCAGCGCATGCCGTTGCCACAGGCCTGGGCCAGCGAGCCGTCGGAATTGATGATCTCGATATAGTGCGCCGTGCCGGGCGTGCGGGGATCGTGGATCGCCATGATCTGGTCGAACCGGGTGTCCGGACCAGTATTGATCGCGACAGCCGCCGCGGGGGTGACGCGATCGGCGCGGCCGCGCATGTCGGCCACGATGATCTCGTTGCCGAGCCCGTTCATCTTCAGGAATGGGGCATTGCTCATGGCCGAACCCGTCCACTCAGGCGGCGCCTGGGCCGCTTTCGCCCTATATGGCGGATGTTGACGCCGATTGCCAGTCTCGGCCCCCGCCGATGGGGTCGCGGCATGGTAAAGCCTTCCTTAGCGAAATGCCGGTAGACTCTGCCGCCGAGGGGGATGTGCGATGCTGGCAAGCGCAGTGACCTATCCGCGGGAGGACGACCCGGCCGAGCAGGGCTCACAACTGACCGAGATCGCTGCGCGGATCGGCGGGCTCGGCGTCGAGATTGCCGACCTCAGCGGCCTTGTAGGGGACCTGACTGCCATCGGGGCGACCCAGTCTCAGGCGGCACGGGCCGCCATCGAGGCGGCGGGTGCCATGGCCGAAATGACCGGCTCGCTCAGCCGTTCGATGCACGGCACGCGCGAGGCGGCCGCCCAGACGCGCGAAGTGCTGAGCCGGAGCGCCGGCGAAATCGAACGGGTGGTGGGCAGCACCGCAGTGACCCTCCGCAGGCTTTCGGACGGCGCGGTGGGGATCAAGTCGTCGCTGGGCGCGGTTGAAGAGCGGCTGCGCAACGTGCAGGCCGCCAGCACGGCCATCCAGAAGGTGGCGCAGGAGACCAAGCTCCTGGCTCTCAATGCCAGCGTCGAGGCGGCGCGGGCCGGTGAGGCGGGCCGCGGTTTCGCGGTCATCGCGGTTGCGGTGAAGGACCTAGCCGACCAGGTGCGGCGCTTTTCCGCCGAGAACGAGACCTACCTGGTCGAGCTCAACGAGACGCTGGCGAGCCTTATCGGCATGGTGGACACCAATGCCGGGGTGGCGGGCGCCGCGATGGGCGAGGCGCAGGAAGCGGCGAAGGCAAGCGAGACGCTGCACCAGTTGGTGGAAGCCGCGGGCAGCCTCGCCGATGACATCGAGACAATGTCGCGCCCGGTGGAGCAGACCATCGAGGCAGCGTCCGGCATGCAATCAGGCATGGGCAAGCTGGTCGAGACGGTCGAGGCAGCGCAGGCCAAGCTGCGGACGGCGACTGAGCGCAGCGAATCCATCCTGACCATCTCCGAGGACAGCATGCGGCTGGTGGCCGAGAGCGGCATCGTCACCGCCGACACGCCCATCATCGATCTCTGCCGCGAACGGGCGGCAGAGATCGGCGCCCTGTTCGAGGCCGCCGTCCAGAGGGGGCAGCTGAGCCTGGCGGCCATGTTCGACGAGGACTACCGCCCGGTTCCCGGCTCCAACCCGGCGCAGGTGATGACGAGGTTCGTGGGCTTCACCGACCGGTACCTGCCGGCTATCCAGGAGCCGGTGCTGCAGTTCGACCAGCGGATCGCATTCTGCGCGGCGGTAGACCGCAACGGCTACCTGCCGACCCACAACCGCATCTACTCGATGCCGCAGGGCAGCGATCCAGTCTGGAACGCCGCCAACTGCCGCAACCGCAGGATGTTCAACGACCGCACCGGGCTGGCCGCCGGCCGCAATACCCGCCCCTTCCTGCTGCAGACCTACCGCCGCGACATGGGTGGGGGCAATCATGCCCTCATGAAGGACTGTTCGGCACCGATCATGGTAATGGGCCGGCACTGGGGCGGGCTGCGCATCGCGTTCCGCATCTAGCGACCGTGCGTGGCAGGACTGCGCAAGACGGTCGCCTCTACGGAAGCTCTCCTCCTGAGCTGTTCCAGCAGCGGAGCCAGCTCGGCCGGCGGGGCGCGTTCCAGCCGCCGGTACGCGCTGCCGTCGAGGTTTCGCTCGAGCATCCTGCCGTCGATCATGGCGCGGCGGATCAGGGCGTGGTCCCCGAACAGGTGCCACTCGCGGATCAGGTCGCTTATCTCGACCTCGGTGAACGTCCGGCCACGGGGAATGCGCGACCAGAGGACCCAGAGGCAGAGCATCTGGTGGGCGTAGCGGGCGGGCCAGCTGGCGAGCACGCCCTGGGCGTCGAAATAGCGGGCCGCCTTCTCGACCTGGGCGAGATCGGGGCGCGGTCCCGGCTCGGATGCTGCCGCGAGGCGGCCGTCGGCCTCGGCGTTGGCGCGCAGGTGCTGGTAGTTGGCAAAGCCGGCGGCCTTGGCCAGCATGTTGAGCAGCTCGACATGGGTCGGCGTGCCGGAGTGTCCGGCAAGGCTATGGCGCAAGGTCCTGGCGAAGGGCGACAGGTCGGTGACCTGCAGCGGAACGGTGGTTCTGGACATGACTCATCCTCGCGTGGTGCCGATCCACCTGGGACTTCGCGGCTGCCGGCTTGCGAGTGGCACGAGGAAGGAGTGCTGGCTCGAAAGGAAAACGCAGGTTTAGCTCTCCATGCTGGAGCGGCAACGCCTGGGTGAACTGCAGACCCGGCCAAGCTATAGCGTCGCTGGGGAAAGCGGGCAACGGCCATGGTGCGGCCATGTTGGGCCGGGGTAGGTCGGGCGCAGGTACTGCGTGAGGATGAGTCGAATTGGCCAAGATCGCGACGCGACATCGCTGGGCGGTGGAGCTACTGGTGCCCCGGCCGGGCGAAAGCGTGCTGGAGATCGGCTGCGGCCACGGCATCGCCACCGGGCTGGTGCTGTCGGCGGGCGCCGATGTGGTCGCCGTCGACCGGTCGGGCAAGATGGTCGAGGCGTGCATCCGGCGCAACGACGGGCTGGGACGGCTGACGGCGTTCGAGAGCCCTTTCGAGGACCTCGAGCTCGGGGCGTTCGATGCGGCCTTTGCGGTCAATGTCGACTTTCCCCGTCATCCCGACCGGGGCTGGGCGGGAGCGTTCCGCAAGGCGATCAAGGCCGGCGGCCGCATCGTCCTCGTACTCGAGGCGCCGTTGATCCACACGGCGGAGCGCTTCTCGCTGCAGGCCGCGACGAGCCTTGCAGAGGTGGGCTTCGAGGTGGACACCCAGCTGCTCGACGGCATCGTGGCGGTGCAGGGCGTGCGGGTCGGGTGACCCTGGTGCCGCTCCTTTGTGCGCCATATGGAGATGAAGGGAGTTCGCCACGCCTTGGCGGGACGTCCGCCGCAAGCCGGCTTCCTTGACTCCTCCCCATTCCTCCTCTATTCGGGCCGGCAATCCATCAGGACGCAACTCCTGACGGCCGACCGGGACCCGTGAAGGTATAAAGAGATC
>JAEYZJ010000211.1 GCA_023430705.1 Pseudomonadota bacterium
CTGCTGCATGCGGACAGTGTGTGCTTGTTTGCGCGCCGCCGCGCTCTCCATTGACAAAACGCAATAATGGGGGGGAGGCGGTATGATACTTCGAAGATAACTCAGCGGTCTTCGACAGAATTGCCGATGAGGCGGTTAACCTGGGTTGGGATCTCCGCCAGGACGTTGAGGAGAGCGGCAAATGGGGTCGGAAACTGCAGGACAGCAGGACCGGCCAGCATGAATTGACAGGTGACGGCGCTCCATGCCCTATGCGGCCGTCGTAGGTTCCCCAGCGGCCACATGCCAATGGGGATTAAAAGGGAACACGGTGCGACGTACCCATCAGGGCGCAAAACCGTGACTGCCCCCGCAACTGTGAGCGGATAGCTCTTCCGAGTAGCCACTGGCGAGAGCCGGGAAGGATCGGAAGCGCATCGACCCGCAAGTCAGGAGACCTGCCATCGACGATCCTTTCAACCCGGCCGGGGTGTGCCGAGGGAAACGAAGATGGCGCTCGACCACCACATCGCAGCATTCCGCCTGATCCGTTTGACCGGACTGCCCTGCCTTTTGACGGAGGTTTCCTATGGAGCTGGCGCAACGGCTGGTCGGTGGCAGACCAGCACGACTGCAAGTGGAGGGATTGGCCTGGGGGCCATCCGCGAAACACCCGATCATCGAGGGACTGTCCTTCGCCGTTGCGGCGGGCGAGATGCTGGCTATTGCCGGGCCGAATGGTGCGGGGAAGTCGAGCCTGCTGCGGTGCCTCTACCGGTTCCACCGTCCGCAGGTGGGTCGCGTGCTGCTGGATGGCGAGGACATCTGGTCTGTCAGGCCAAAGGCGATGGCCCGGCGTGTCGCGACGGTTCTGCAGGAGCCTGCATCCGACTTCGGACTTACCGCAGCCGAGATCGTCGAGCTGGGACGCACCCCCCACCTCGACCGGTTCAGCGGCCCGGACTACGGGCCGGTCGAAGATGCCCTGGCGCTCATGAACCTGACTTCGCTCGCAGCCCGCGACTTTGCCTCCCTCTCCGGTGGCGAGAAGCAGCGCGTGATGATCGCACGAGCGCTTGTACAGCAGCCGGATCTGCTGATTCTCGATGAACCGACCAATCACCTCGACATCCGCCATCAGCTCGAAGTGCTGGCGCTGCTCTCTGCGCTGCCCACCACCGTCATCGTCTCGCTGCATGACCTGGCGCTGGCATCGGCCCATGCCGACCGGGTGCTGGTGCTGGAGCGGGGCCGGCAGGTGCAGCTGGGCGCGCCGCTTGACGCGCTGACTCCCCAGACCATCCGCCGGACCTTCGCAGTCGAGGCGGCCATCGACAGCCATCCCGCGACGGGACGGCCCCGCTTTTCCTTCCATCTCCCCCAGACCACCAACTGAGAGACAGAACATGCGTTTGATCGCTGCCACTACGGTATCCGCTACAATACTGGCTACGCCGGCTCTCGCCTCGGGCTTCCCGGTGACGGTGAAGAGCTGCGACCGCGACGTGACCTTCGATGCCGCTCCGACCAGGGCCGTTTCCAACGACGTGAACCTGACCGAGATGCTGCTGGCGCTCGACCTCGAGGATCACATGGTCGGCTATACCGGCGTCTCGGACTGGAAGACGCTGGACGCAAAGCTGCGCGAGGGCGTGGCGGCGCTGCCCGAGCTTTCCACCGACTATCCCACCAAGGAAGTGCTGCTCGGCGCCGATGCCGACTTCTACTTTGCGGGCTGGAACTACGGCATGCGTGTCGGCGGGGAGGTGACCCCCGATACGCTCGCCCCGTTCGGCATCCAGGTCTATGAGCTGACGGAGAGCTGCATCCACGTGATGCAGAAGGACAAGGCGTCGATGAATGACGTCTATCTCGACCTGCTCAATCTCGGCCGCATCTTCGGCGTCGAGGAGAGAGCCGTGGCGCTGGTCGAAAGCTACAAGCAGGAACTGGCTGACTTCACGGCCTCACTCGCCAAGTCGGACATCCCGCCCAAGGTCTTCGTCTACGACTCCGGCGAGGACAAGCCGTTCACCGCCGGGCGCCATGCCATCCCCACCGCACTGATCGAAGCGGCAGGCGGCACCAACATTGCCGACGACGTGAATTCGAGCTGGGTCGAGATCGGCTGGGAGCCGGTGATCGAGCGCAATCCCGACGTGGTCGTCATCGTCAACTATGGCGACGTGACGGCCGAGCATAAGATCGCCTTCATGAAGAACAACCCGGCCTTCGCGGACATCCCGGCCGTGCAGAACGATCGCTTCGTGGTGCTGGAATATGTCGAGGCGACGCCGGGTCCGCGCAACATCGAGGCCATCAAGCGTCTGGCGGCAGCCTTCCGCCAGGCCGACTGATGCATGTCGCACAAGCTTCTGGTCGCGGAACCACGCCACGCGCTGATCCATAACCTGCCGCTGATCGTGGCCGCTCTCGTGGCGCTGCTCGTGCTGGCGGTGATGCTGGCGGTCAGCATCGGCGCGGTCGGCATCCCGCTCGAGCTGGTGTGGAGTGTCATCCTCAATCACATCGTGCCCGGCAGCGTGGAACGGACCTGGTCGGCCGGACGTGACAACATCGTGTGGGAGGTCCGCCTCCCGCGCGTCATACTCGGCGCCATGGTGGGCGCGAGCCTGTCGCTTGTCGGCGCGGCGCTGCAATCGGTGACCCGCAACCCGCTCGCCGACCCGCACCTGCTCGGCATCTCGTCAGGCGCAGCGCTCGGCGCCATTGTCGTGCTGCTGCATACGGGAATGTTCCTCGGCCTCGTGACGGTGCCGATCTTCGCCTTTGTCGGTGCGTTGCTGACCACCGGCGTCGTCGTGGGCGTTGCCAGCTTCGCCAGTGCCACCAATGCCGGCCGACTGGTGTTGACGGGGGTGGCCGTGTCGTTCGTCATCACCTCGCTGGGAAGCCTGGGTATCTTCCTTGGCGACCCGCGCGCCGCCCATACCGTCATCTTCTGGATGCTCGGCGGGCTCGGCCTCGCGCAATGGGCGCAACTGCCCTATCCGCTGATCGCCCTGGTGGCGTGTGGCGCCTACCTGATCTTCAACGCCCGTAACCTAAACGCAATGACGCTGGGAGACGAAAGCGCGACGACGCTGGGCCTTCCCGCCGGGCGGTTCCGTATGGCGGTCTTTGTGGTCTGCGCGGTGCTGACGGGGGCTGCGGTCGCGTTCTCGGGCATCATCTCATTTGTCGGGTTGATGATCCCGCATGTGGTTCGCATGGCGGTTGGCGGCGACTATCGCAGGGTTCTGCCGCTCTCGGCCCTCGCTGGCGCGATCTTCCTCGTCCTTGCTGACCTTGTCGCCCGCATCATCATCCCACCGCTGGACATGCCGATCGGGATCATCACCGGCCTGGTGGGGGGCTTGTTCTTCATCGCGCTTATGAAGCGCCACGGGCAACTGGGATGATGGCAGGGTCGTGGGCACTTCGCCGGCCAGGCCGCCTGACCGGGAGGGATGGGGAATGGTAGGGGCTGTACCCATCAACGCGGTCGAGGAAGCGATCCAGCAACTGTCACTTGGCCGCCCTGAGCTCGGCCTTCAAACCGTGGGCCTGAGCGAGGCGAGCTCGCTGGACCGGGTTGCAGCCAGCACCAGGGTGCTGGAAGGCTGGCTTGACGATGCGGCAACCCTGGCAGCCGGAATCGATCGGAGGACGGCGGCGGCTTACCTGATGAGTATCCTTGTGTGGCGTCTGGGCGAGGTACTTGCCCACCTCTATCTGGAGGGCGCACCTACGCTCCAGCTTGACGCTGCCAACGTGCTGGCCAGTCTTCGGGTGACAGGGCATGGCCGCGCGCGCGACATCGGCTTCCACTTCCTGCTGGTCGGTGGGAAGCCGATGGCGCCCCTGCAGCGCGAGATATTTGTGAGTTCCGTGCTTGCGGTGCATGGGCCGCTGGTCGATGCACTGAGCCAACAGACCGGGTTGTCGAGGCACGCCCTGTGGCGCCTCGTCACCGACGGGATGACGAACGGCTTTCTGGTCTGGGGCAAGCTGACCGGACGCCTGGACTTTGCCATGTTGGAGGCTGCCGCTGTCGTTCGACAGGAACCGCTGCACAACCGGCAATGGCAGTTTGTCGAGGCGATCGGGACGTCAGGCTGCCGCGAGTGGTTTCGCCTCCGGGGCGGGTGTTGCCGGCTCTACAAGACCGAAGGCAACGAGTACTGCGTCACCTGCGTTCTGCGCGATCGCCAAGATCAGATGCAGCGCCTCTCCGCCCGCCTCTAGGCCCCGGACCCCAAAACTGGCAGGGGCTGGTCTGTTGCTGGTGGCTTCTTGACCGAAGGCAAGGCGACCATGCCGCATTCGGATAGAGTTGCACCCCTTCGGACTTCTCAGGTGCAGGATCAAAGTGCTGCACTTTCAGGACTTTACAGGAGCAGATCGGCCGATTGTTGCGGGGCTGCGCCGCGATGAGACAGTAGAGGCCTAAAGCCGGTCTGTCGCTGGCGACATTGGGCAACGCTCCGGCCAGTCGCAGCAGAACATGGCAAACGCGCCATCCCGCTGGGTGGACTCAGTGCAGGCGATCCGGTGAGGTGTAATGGTCGCGACCGCAGACGAACACCATCCTGTTCCGGAGCGATCCGAACCCAAGGCGATCAGGGGCCCGCTGAGCTATCTTGCTCTCGCCGTAGCGGTGGGAGTGATTGGGGGTGCGATCGGCTCTGTGTTCCACCTTGCCATCAACACACTGCTGCACTGGCCCACGCAGTTGCGAGGGGTGGTCGAAGGACCACTTCTGGTGATCGTGGCAGCCCTGATTACACTCTGCGCCACCGTGGCAAGCGTAGCATTGGTGCGCCACGCGGCACCTGAAGCCGGCGGCAGTGGCGTTCAGGAGGTGGAAGGTGCAATGGCCGGCCAGCGTGAGGTTCATGGCGCGCGGGTGCTGCCGGTCAAGTTCGTCGGCGGCGTAGCCGCGATTGGATCCGGCCTGGTTCTGGGCCGCGAGGGACCGACCATCCATATAGGTGCGTCGGTGGCTGCGATGCTCTCGCGGCGGTTTGCACTTGACCCGACGCAGCGCAGCGGCCTGTTGGCGGCGGGAGCAGCCGCGGGCCTGGCCTGCGCCTTCAATGCCCCGGTCGCCGGTGTGTTGTTCGTGATCGAGGAAACGCGACGACAGTTTCCATATCGGTACGACACCTATATGGGCGTTATCGCTGCTGCCCTTCTTTCCACCGTCATGACCCAATGGATTGGTGGCATGGCTCCGGACCTCTCGATGCAGGCTGCGCAGATGCCTGTAGCCATGCTGCCGCTCTTTGTGCTGCTCGGGGGCCTGTTGGGCGCAGTTGGCGTGTTGCTCAATGCCAGCCTCCTCAAAGGGCTGGATATTGCGGCGGCCACGGGGACGAAGGCGCCCTACGTCTACCCGGCGGTCATCGGTGCTTCTGTCGGCGCCCTCCTGGTGCTGCTGCCGCAGACCGTCACAGGCGGCGAGGCCCTCATTCCGGTGCTGGTCCGCGAGCAACCGGGCTTGATGATACTGCTGGCGCTCGCAGTGGTTCGCTTCTGCACGACGGTGGGGAGTTACTCGACCGGCGTACCCGGCGGCATCTTCGCGCCCATTCTTTCGCTCGCAGGCTGCATCGGTCTCGCCTTCGCCGGTATTCTCAGCACGATTGTGCCCCACGGCAGCATTGTCCCGGCGGCTTTCGCGATTGCAGCAATGGGTGGATTGTTCACGGCTTGCGTGCGCTCGCCCATCGTAGGTGTGGTGCTGACGCTGGAACTCACCGGGGCCTATGATGTCGCCGTGCCGCTGCTCGCTACCTGCCTCGTCGCCAATCTCACCGCGCAATGGCTGGGCGGCAAGCCGATCTATGAGCAATTGCTCGACCGCACCTTGGCTCTGGCGGCATCAAACAACAGTCGCGCAGCGCCATAGGTGATGATGCGGCGCTTGCCGCAATTCGTCTGGATTGAAGGGAAGTGTCAGCCAACTGCAAAGTCTTGTGGCGTCCGGCAGGCGATATCAGCCCGGGTTTGACGATGGTCAAGACAATCGACTCCGGCCTCTCCTAAATGTTCCGGGTGATGCTCCGCAATGCGGCCACGACGCCACCATGCATAGTGGCAGGGAGCCGGATGCAATCGGTGGCGCTGTCAACCATGAGAAAGTGCGGGCCATGAACTACGGCATCAGCATCCTGTTTCGAGCTGTTCCCCTCATCATGGGTGCAGTCTGCCTTGGCCTCGGATCATATGTTCTCGCTGGTGGAAGGGATGCCAGCCATTTCGTGCCGGGGCACGTGCTGATCGCCCTGACGGCAATCTGCATTGCCCTGTTTACCACCGCGGCCATGATCATCCGGCAATTGACCCACACTTTCGGACCGCAGTGGAAGATCATCCTCCCCATAATCGGCTATACCGTTGCATTCGCAACATGTGCGTGGGGGCTGTGGATCCGGGGAGGGAGTGCCGCCCCCGAGGCCTTTGTCGCCGGTCACGTCGTGTTTGGCATCGGGCTGGTTGCGGCGTGCGTCTCGACCGTGGCAACCGCATCCTCCGAGTTCACTCTCATTCCCAGGAACGCTGCCGGCCGCCACGAAGATGGTCCGCCCGCCGCAGCCTATGGCGCTGGCATGGGCTGGATACTGATCAGCGTTCCGGTCGCGGCCACGCTGGTCAGCGGGTCATGGGCAGCGATACTGCTGACCACCGAAGCGGTGGCGGATCACTTTGTCGCCGGTCACGTCCTCATGGGGCTGGCCCTGATCTGCTCGAGCCTGATCGCGCTTGTCGGCACCGTTGTGCGCCAGGTGCGTAATAAATTCGATGAGCGCGAGCGCTGGTACTGGTCCTTGTGGGTGCTGCTCATGGGTAGCACGGCATTCCTGTGGGGCTTGTTCGTGCTGTTTGGCTCCGACCGCCCCGAACGGATTGCCCCCGGCTGTATTCTGCTCGGGCTCGGCATGATCTGCTACAGCATCTTCTCCAAGGTATGGCTGCTCGCATCCGTCTGGCGGCGCGAGTTCCCCCTGGCCAACAGGGTCCCGCTCATTCCGGTGATGACCTGCTTGGCCTGTCTGTTCTTTGCGGCGTTCTTGTCAGAAGCGGCATTGAGCGATGCTGACTTCCTTGTTCCCGCGCGCGTGCTCACGGGGCTCGGCGCGGTTTGCTTCACCC
>JAEYZJ010000217.1 GCA_023430705.1 Pseudomonadota bacterium
CACCTGCAGCGCCGAATGCGTTGCCCCCATCGAGCGGACCCAGTTGAGCGCCGCACCCATCGCGGCGCGGCCATACCCCATGCCGCGCGCGCTCGGATGGGTGACCACATTGAGATAGATGCCCACCCCGCTCGACACGGCGGCAAGCGTCGCCGCCACCGGCAGGCCCGCCTTGTGATAGACGAGCACCCCCTGGGCCGGGCAGGCGATGGCGCCGAGCAGCTGTGCCGCCACGTCCGTGGTCGGCCCGTCATGCCCCGACATCTGCCCCTGCGCCCGGTACCAGGCGGGGTCCGCCGGATCGAAGTAGCGGGCCTGGAAATCGACCGGGAAGTCCTCGTCCGGCATTTCCATCGCCATCACGAGGCTCGGCTCGTACTCTTCCCACTGCAACCCGTCGAGCACGTCGATGACCTCGGGCGGAGTCAGCGGCGTCACCCGGAACACCGGGGGGATGTCGTGGGCCCGGCTCATCTCCACCATCCGGCGCAGCCGCAGTTCGGCATAGCCGCCATCCGCCGGGTCGAGGCAGTGGATGGAGTTGGAGCGCTTGGTGTATCCGCGCGCATAGCGCCAGAGCCACAGTCCGTCATGCGCCTGCTTCAGGGCCGGCCAGGCGGTGAGGGTGGCGCCCTCGATCTGAGTGACGCTGAGCGGAACCATCAGGAGCGATAGTCACCGTTGATGGTGATGTACCCGTGCGTGAGGTCGCAGGTGTAGACCGTCGCCGTGCCCGAGCCCAGCCCGAGCCCGACGCGGACCTCGATGTCCTCGTTCTTCATGTACGCGCTGGTGCGGCTCTCGTCATAGGCCGGGTCGCGCTCGCCCTGCGTCGCGACGCGGATGTCGCCGAAGCTGATCTCGAGCCTGTCGCGGTCGGCCGGCTCCCCCGCCTTGCCCACGGCCATCACGATGCGGCCCCAGTTGGCGTCCTCGCCGGCGATGGCGGTCTTGACCAGCGGCGAGTTGGCGATGGACTGGGCGATGCGGAACGCGCTCCGGTCGCTCTCAGCGCCCTCGACCGTGACTGTCACCATCTTGGTCGCGCCCTCGCCGTCGCGCACCACGTGGATGGCGAGTTCGTGGAGGACATCGGCCAGCGCCGCCGCGAACACCGCCGCGCGCGGATCGTCGGCCGTTGCGATCGCGGGCATCGGCGCCTTGCCGGTGGCGAAGACGAGGCAGGTGTCCGAGGTCGAGGTGTCGCTGTCGACGGTCACGGCATTGAAGCTCGTGTCGATCGCCGGCTGCAGCAGGCCCTTGAGCACGTCCGCCCCGACCGGCGCGTCCGTGAACACGAAGCTCAGCATCGTCGCCATGTCCGGCGCGATCATGCCCGAGCCCTTGGCGATCCCCGAGATCACCACCGGCACGCCGTCGAACTCGACGGTCGCGGTCGCGACCTTGGGGAAGGTGTCGGTGGTCATGATGGCCCGGGCGGCGTCCATCCACGGCCCCGGCGCGAGCCGGGTCGCGAGGTCGGTGGCGACGCCGGCGAACTTCTCGGCCGGCAGCGGCTCGCCGATCACGCCGGTCGACGCGAGGAATATCTCCGAGCTATCGACGCCGAGCGCATTCGAAACGATGTCCGCCGACAATTCGACCGCCGCCTTGCCCTTCTTGCCGGTGAAGGCATTGGCGTTGCCGGAATTGACCAGCAGCGCCCGCGCCTTGCCGCCCGGAAGGTTGTCGCGGCACCAGTCGACGGCGGCCGACGGGCATTTCGACCGGGTGAGGACGCCGGCGACGACGGTGCCCTCGTCCATCGAGACGAGCAGCACGTCGGTGCGGTTCTTGTACTTGATCCCCGCCTCGGCCGTCGCAAATCGCACCCCGGCCACCTCGGGCAGCTCCGGATAGGATTTTGGCGCGAGCGGGGAAACGGGATGGGCCATCGTGCGTCCTCATGGCGTTGAAGGCCATCCGTTTGCC
Organism: Pseudomonadota bacterium; assembly: GCA_023430705.1. Taxonomy (GTDB): domain Bacteria; phylum Pseudomonadota; class Alphaproteobacteria; order Rhizobiales; family Devosiaceae; genus Devosia_A. The sequence goes on from JAEYZJ010000217.1 coordinate 1,933, forward strand.
CCAAGCCTCGGTTGCGCGCAAGCGGCAAACCTTAAGGTTTCGTTCAGAACCTGCCGGTGGCGAGAAAGCGGCCGAACCGTCCCTGGATCGACGGGATGCCGAAGCAGGCATGGCGACGACCATCAGCGGCGCGGCGAAATGAAAAACCCCGGCCGGAGCCGGGGTTTGCTGCAATTGAGATCGCCTGGGCTTACGGCGTGCCGCCCGCTGCCGGCTCCGGCTCGGTCTGCCGCTTCACCGCCTCGGCCAGCGCCGCGTCGGGAATGTCGATCGCGAGGCCGCTCTTCAGCGCCGCCATCTGGTCGTCGAAAGCCTTCATCATCACCTGCTGGGTCAGCTGCTGGGCCACCTGCTCCATCGGCGGGGGCGAGCTCATGCGCTTTTCCTCGACCTTGATGATGTGCCAGCCGAACTGGCTCTGCACCGGATCCGACACCGCGCCCGGCTCGAGGCTGAATGCCGCCGCCTCGAACTCCGGCACCATCATGCCCTTCTGGAAGAAGCCGAGGTCACCGCCGTTCTGCTTGCCCGACGGGTCGGTGGTCTTTTCCATGGCCAGCACTTCGAACGGCTTGCCGCCGTCGAGTTCGGCCTTGATCGCCTTGGCTTCCTCTTCGGTGGGCACGAGGATGTGCCGGGCATGCACCTGCTCGACGGGCACGAAGGTCTTGGTGAAATCGTCATACGCTGCCTTGACCGCGTCTTCGGTGATGGCGGCAGCGATCTTGTCGGTGAAATAGTCGCGGCGCAGCGACCGGTCCTCGAGGTAGGACATGCGGCGCTTGAACAGGTCGTCCTCGGCGAGGCCTGCCTCGCGGGCGGCCTTGGCCATCACTTTCATGTCAATCAGCACGGTGAGGAGGAAGGCGCGCTGCTCGGCAGGGGGAACCTGCTGCAGCTGCTGCTGCAGGTCCTCGGCGGCAAAGCCCAGGTCGGCCTCGGTGATCGTCATGTCGCCGACCGTGGCGACCACGGCGGCCGGATCGATCTCGGCCGGCGCGGCAGGGGCCGCTGCGGATGGAGCTTCGGTCGCGGGGGCTTGGGCTGGGGCGGCATCCTGTGCCAGCGCACCGAGGGGCAGCAGGCAGAGCGTCGTCCCGACCAGCAGGCTGCCGGCAAGGGTCTTGAACGTGTAGCGGAAACCCTGCTTGGCAAGGTGGGTCATTGGGATTCTCCTCGATGGCGTTGAGCCCCGGCCCGCGGCCGCGGCGAGCTTTGCCCCATTGCCGTTCCGTTGACAAGCAAAACACCCGCTCTTACATGTCGCACCACTTCAAAGAGTGTTGACGGGTGAGGACCCGCCGCCGGCCGGATGTTCGAGGCGCTCCTGCGCCACCCGGCAATGAACAATCAAAAGGACGACAGGCATGGTACTGGCTGCAATCGCCAAGGCGATCTTCGGTTCCGCGAACGATCGGCAGGTGAAGAAGTACCTCCCTCGGGTCGCCGCCATCAATGCGCTGGAGCCCGAATTCGAGAAGCTGACCGACGAACAGCTTCGTGCCAAGACCCAGGAGTTCCGGGACCAGCTGGCTGCCGGCAAGACGCTCGACGATATTCTCGAGCCTGCCTTTGCCACCGTCCGCGAGGGCGCCAAGCGCGCGCTCGGCATGCGCCACTTCGATGTCCAGCTGATCGGCGGCATGGTGCTCAACAACCGCTCCATCGCCGAGATGAAGACCGGCGAAGGCAAGACCCTGGTGGCGACGCTGGCGGTCTACCTCAACGCCCTGCCCGGCCAGGGCGTGCACCTCGTCACCGTCAACGACTACCTCGCCCGCCGCGACGCCGCCTGGATGGGCCGGCTCTACAATTTCCTCGGCCTCTCGATCGGCATCATCGTGCACGGTCTCGACGACGCCGAGCGCAAGGCGGCCTACGACTGCGACATCACCTACGGCACGAACAACGAGTTCGGCTTCGACTACCTGCGCGACAACATGAAGTACAGCCGCGCCCAGATGGTGCAGCGCGGGCACGGGTACGCCATCGTCGACGAAGTGGACTCCATCCTCATCGACGAGGCCCGCACGCCGCTGATCATCTCCGGCCCCTCGGCCGACCGTTCCAGCCTTTACGAGACGGCCGACGCCCTGATGCCGCTCCTCGGCGAGGGTGATTTCGAGATCGACGAGAAGCAGCGCTCTGCCACCTTCACCGACGCCGGCATCGAAAAACTCGAGGCCATCCTGATCGAGCAGGGCCAGCTCAAGGGCGAGAACCTCTACGACATCGAGAACGTGGCGCTCGTCCACCACCTCAACTCGGCCCTGCGCGCCCACAAGATGTTCCAGCGCGAGAAGGACTACATCGTCCGCAACGACGAAGTCGTGATCATCGACGAGTTCACCGGCCGCATGATGCCGGGCCGCCGCTATTCGGAAGGCCTGCACCAGGCGCTGGAGGCCAAGGAACACGTCAAGATCCAGCCCGAGAACCAGACTCTCGCCTCGATCACCTTCCAGAACTACTTCCGACTCTACAAGAAGCTGGCCGGCATGACCGGTACGGCGGCAACCGAGGCCGAGGAATTCGGCGACATCTACGGCCTCAACGTCGTCTCGATCCCGACCAACCTGCCGGTCAAGCGCATCGACGAGGACGACGCCATTTTCCGCACCGCGGCGGAAAAGTTCGACGCCATCGCCGACATGATCGTCGAAGCCCGTGGCCGCCACCAGCCGGTTCTGGTCGGCACCACCTCGATCGAGAAGTCCGAGATGCTGGCCGAGCTGCTGCGCAAGAAGGGCATCGAGGACATCGCGGTGCTCAACGCCCGCTACCACGAGCAGGAAGCCTTCATCGTTGCCGATGCCGGCGTTTCCGGCGCCGTCACCATCGCCACCAACATGGCCGGCCGCGGCACCGACATCCAGCTCGGCGGCAACTTCGACATGCGCGTCCAGCGCGAGACCGAGGGTCTCGAGGGCGAGGCGCGCGAGGCCAAGATCGACGAGATCAAGCGCACCATCGCCGAGGACAAGGCCAAGGTGCTCGCCGCCGGCGGTCTGATGATCATCGGCACCGAGCGCCACGAGAGCCGCCGCATCGACAACCAGCTGCGCGGCCGTGCCGGCCGTCAGGGCGACCCGGGACATTCCAAGTTCTTCCTGAGCCTTCAGGACGACCTGATGCGCATCTTCCCGGTCGAATCGATGGACTCGATGCTGAGCAAGCTCGGCCTCCAGGACGGCGAGTCGATCACCCACCCGTGGGTCACCAAGGCCATCGAGCGCGCCCAGGCCCGTGTCGAGGCCCGCAACTTCGACATCCGCAAGAACATCCTCAAGTACGACGACGTCATGAACGACCAGCGCAAGGTGATCTTCGCCGAGCGCCTCGAGCTGATGGACGAGGAAGACGTGTCGGTCACCACCGCGACCATGCGCCACGAAGTGGTCGAGGACATCGTCGCCAAGGCCATCCCGCATGGCTCCTACCCCGAGCAGTGGAACGTCGAGCAGCTGACGGCGGCGGCCAAGACCTACCTGAACGTCGACGTTCCCGTGGAGGAATGGACGCACGAGGAGGGCATCGACGCCGAGGTCGTGCGCGAGCGCATCCGGAAGGCCGCCGACGAGTTCGCCGCCGCCAAGGTGGCCCGCTTCACCCCGGAGATCATGCGCCAGGTCGAGAAGTCGATCCTGCTGCAGTCCATCGACGGGCTGTGGCGCGAGCATCTGGTCACCCTCGACCACCTGAGCAAGGTCATCGGCTGGCGCGGCGTCGCCCAGCGCGATCCGCTGACCGAGTACAAGCGTGAAGCCTTCGAGCTGTTCGAACAGATGCTGGCCAGCCTGCGCGAACTGGTCACCACCCAGCTGAGCCATGTCGAGATCCAGATGCGGCAGCCGACGCCGCCCCAGCTCGAGGGCCTCGAGGACATCCATATCGATCCCACCACCGGCGAGAACGACGCCGCGAGCGGTGTCTCCGGCACCATGCCGCGCGCCCTGAGCCCGGCCCCCGCGCTCGCGGCCTTCGCCGCGGCGGAAGCGGGCGAAGGCGACGTGATCGACGCGGACCCGGCCCTGCGCCCGCTCGACCCCAAGCTGCTCGTCGGCGTCTCCCGCAACGCTCCCTGCCCCTGCGGCTCGGGCAAGAAGTTCAAGCACTGCCACGGCAGCTTCTGACGCCGGACACAGTATGCAAAGGCCGCCCCCCGGGCGGCCTTTTTGCGTACGGCGAGTGTGGCGCCATCGTTAA
>JAEYZJ010000004.1 GCA_023430705.1 Pseudomonadota bacterium
TATGCGACCGCCGTGTCGGGCGGCCTGCTCGACGGCGAGACGAACGCCATCTTCACCGCCACGGTGATCATCTCGATGGTGCTCACCCCGTTCACGACGCTGCTGCTGAAGCTCATTCCGCGTCCGGCGCAGTCGCTCGAAGGCGTCGACAAGCCCGACGGGCTCACCGGCAACGTGCTGCTGATCGGCTTCGGCAGGTTCGGCCAGATCGCCAGCCAGCCGCTGATCGCCAAGGGCCAGCACACCATCTCGATCATCGACAACGACGTGGAGATGATCGAGGTGGCGCAGACCTTCGGCTTCAAGATCTATTACGGCGACGGCACGCGGCTCGACATCCTGCATGCGGCGGGCGCGGCTTCGGCCGATCTCGTGCTGGTCTGCGTCGACGACAAGCAGGCGGCGACCCGGATCGTCGAGCTGGTCAAGGGTGAGTTCCCGCTCGCCCGGGTGATGGCGCGCGCCTTCGACCGCGGCCACGCGCTCGAATTGGTCAACGCCGGCGCGGACTACCAGCTGCGCGAGGTGTTCGAGAGCGCGCTCGAGTTCGGCGCCGAAGTGCTGCGCGAGCTCGACGTCGACATGATGGAAGTGGGCGAGATCGTCGAAGGGGTGCGCGAGCGCGACCGGCAGCGGTTCGCCGCGCAGATGGTCGGCGGGCTCATGGCGGGCAAGGAACTGCTGCGCTCCAACGCCGAGGACCAGGCCCGGGAAAGCGGGACCGTCGCCGGCCCCTCGATGCCGATTCTCGCCCCGGAAGAGGAGGAGGCGAAAGCCTAGCCCGCCCGTTCACCGGATCGCGCGGACGCGCCGTTCCGGCGTGCGCAGGGACTTCGTCCACCATTCGGGCATCGGGCCCGGGAACCGGCCTCGACGGGGCTTCACAGGCACCCAATTCAATGCAAGGGTGTCGCCAGAGGGGAACATCATGATTAGGCATGGATTGCGACAATGCCGCAAAACCCTCTCGTTCTGGATGCTCCCGTTCCTGCCAGGCGTGGTCTGACGACCGAGGCCCTGCAGGCGGAAATCCTCGAAAAACTCACCTACTACATCGGCAAGGATCCGATCGTTGCGCGGCCGCACGACTGGCTCAAGGCGACGATCTACGCGGTGCGCGACCGCATCATCGATCAGTGGATGGAATCGAGCCGCGAGACGTGGCGGACGTCCAACAAGCGCGTCTACTACCTGAGCCTCGAGTTCCTGATCGGGCGCCTGCTGCGCGACGCGATGAGCAACATCGGGGTGATGGAGCATGTCCGCGCCGCGCTCAGGAACTTCAACGTCAACATCGACGACATGATCAACCTCGAGCCGGACGCGGCGCTCGGCAATGGCGGCCTGGGGCGCCTTGCGGCCTGCTTCATGGAATCGATGGCGACCATGAACATTCCCGCCTACGGCTACGGCATCCGCTACGTGCACGGGCTGTTCCGGCAGGAAATGAGCGAGGGCTGGCAGGTCGAGCTGCCGGAGGACTGGCTGGCGCACGGCAACCCCTGGGAATTCGAGCGGCAGGAGTCGAGCTACGAGATCGGCTTCGGCGGGCATGTCGAGCCGATCCAGGAGCCCGACGGCACCACGCGGTTCGAGTGGCGCCCGGCGGAGCACCTGCTGGCGGTGGCGTTCGACACCCCGATCGTGGGCTGGCGCGGCAAGCGGGTGAACACGCTGCGGCTGTGGTCGGCGCAACCGATCGACCCGATCCTGCTCGACAAGTTCAACGCCGGCGACCATATCGGCGCGCTCGAGGAGAGCGCGCGGGCGGCGGCGGTGACGCGGGTTCTCTACCCGGCCGACAACACGCCGTCCGGGCAGGAGCTGCGGCTGCGCCAGGAGTTCTTCTTCTCCTCCGCCTCGCTGCAGGACATCGTGCGGCGCCACCTGCAGGCCTATGGCGACCTCGGGTCGCTGTCGAACAAGGTGGCGATCCAGCTCAACGACACGCATCCGGCGATCTCCATCGCCGAACTGATGCGCATCCTCATCGACATGCACGGCATGACGTTCGCCAAGGCGTGGAAGCTGACCAAGGCGACGTTCGGCTACACCAATCACACGCTGCTGCCCGAGGCGCTCGAAACCTGGCCGGTGAGCCTGCTCGAGCGCATGCTGCCGCGGCAGATGCAGATCATCTACGCCATCAATGCCGAAGTGCTGGCCGAGGCCCGGAAGATGGGCGGGTTCAACGACAGCCAGATCGCCCACCTCTCGCTGATCGACGAGCAGGGGGGGCGCCGGGTGCGCATGGGGCAGCTGGCGTTCGTCGGCTCGCACTCGATCAACGGCGTGTCGGCGCTGCACTCGGACCTGCTGAAGAAGACGCTGTTCGCGGACCTCAACCGGCTCTACCCGGGGCGGATCAACAACAAGACCAACGGGGTGACGCCGCGGCGCTGGCTGTTCGAATGCAACCCGGAGCTGACCAAGCTCATCTCCAGCCGCATCGGCAGCGGGTTCATGGACGACGTCGACCTGCTCAAGGGTCTGGACAACCATGCCGATGACCCGACCTTCCAGGACCAGTTCAGCGCGGTTAAGCTCGTCAACAAGGTCAGGCTCACCCAGCTGATCAGGGACAGGCTCGGCATCGTCGTCTCGCCCGAGGCGCTGTTCGACGTGCAGGTGAAGCGCATCCACGAGTACAAGCGCCAGCTGCTCAACATCATCGAGGCGGTGGCGCAGTACTCCGCCATCCGCTCGCACCCGGAGCGGGAGTGGGTGCCGCGGGTCAAGGTGTTCGCCGGCAAGGCCGCGCCGGGCTATTGGAACGCAAAGCTGATTATCAAGTTAATCAACGACGTAGCCAAGGTCATCAACAACGACCCGGCCGTTCGTGGATTGCTGAAGGTCGTGTTCCTGCCCAACTACAACGTGTCCCTCGCCGAAGTGATCATCCCTGCCGCCGACCTCAGCGAGCAGATCTCGACGGCCGGCATGGAGGCGTCGGGCACCGGCAACATGAAGTTCATGGCCAATGGCGCGCTGACCATCGGCACGCTGGACGGCGCCAATGTCGAGATGCTGGAGCAGGTCGGGCAGGAGAACATGGTGATCTTCGGGCTCACGGCGGAGCAGGTGGCGGACAAGCGGATGCGCTCGGAAGTGCCGCGCGCCGTCATCGACGCGTCGCCGGCCCTGCGCGAGGCCCTCGAGGCGATCTCGTCGGGCGTCTTCTCGCCGGACGACCCGCACCGCTACAGCGAACTCATCGGCGGGCTCTACGACCACGATTGGTTCATGGTGGCGCGTGACTTCGACGCCTACGCGGCGGCGCAGCGCAGCGTCGATGACCTCTGGATCAACCCACGCAAATGGTATTCCATGGCGATCCGGAACACCGCGCACGTCAGCTGGTTTTCCTCGGATCGTACGATCAGTCAGTACGCCGAGGAAATCTGGGGTGTCCCGGTAGTCGGGAGTTAGCGGGTGATCAGTTCCAAGTGGCAGGCGGCCGACAGCGACGTCCAGGCGATCGTCAACGGCCGGCATTCCGATCCCTTCGCCATTCTCGGACTGCACCAGGCCGATGGCGGCTGGGTGGCGCGCACGTTCATCCCGCATGCCGAGACGGTCACTGCCCGCAGCATCGACAATCGCATCCTGGGCGAGCTGCAGCCGCGGGGGCAGGGCTTCTTCGAGGGCGAGGTCAACGTCTCGGGCCACATTCCGGTCAGCTACCATGCCCGCAACGAGGGCGGCGAATGGGACGTGCTCGATCCCTACAGTTTCGGGCCGGTGCTGGGGCCGATGGATGACTACTATATCGGCGAGGGCTCGCACCTGAGGCTCTTCGACAAGCTCGGCGCCCATGCCATGGAGTTCGAGGGCGTCACGGGCACGCATTTCGCCGTGTGGGCGCCCAACGCCCGGCGGGTGAGCGTGGTCGGAGCGTTCAACGACTGGGACGGGCGGCGGCATCCCATGCGGATGCGGGTCAATACCGGCGTGTGGGAGGTGTTCATCCCCAATGTCGGGCCGGGCGAGGTCTACAAGTACGAGATCGTCGGCCCCAACGGGCAGTTGCGGCCGCTCAAGGCCGATCCCTTCGCGCAACGCTCCGAGATGCGGCCCAAAACCGCTTCCGTGGTCGCCAGTCCTGCGCCGTTCGAGTGGACCGACGCGGCCTATCTCGAGGAGCGCGCGAGGACCGACTGGCGGCGGAAGCCGGTGTCGATCTACGAGGTGCACCTGGGCTCCTGGCGGCGGCGGGCCGACGGCTCGTTCATGAGCTACGACCAGCTGGCCGAGCAACTCATTCCCTATGCGGCCGATAGCGGGTTCACCCATATCGAGCTGTTGCCGATCACCGAGCATCCGTTCGATCCGAGCTGGGGCTACCAGCCCACCGGGCTCTATGCCCCCACCGCCCGGTTCGGCGATCCGGCGGCCTTCGCGCGCTTCGTCGACCGGGCGCATGCGGCCGGGCTCGGCGTCATCCTCGACTGGGTGCCGGCGCATTTCCCGACCGATGAGCACGGGCTTGCCCGCTTCGACGGCACGGCGCTCTACGAGCACCTCGATCCGCGCAAGGGCTATCATCCGGACTGGAACACCGCGATCTACAATTTCGGGCGCAAGGAAGTGACGAGCTTCCTCGTCAACAACGCGCTCTACTGGCTGGAGAAGTTCCACCTCGACGGGCTGCGCGTCGACGCGGTGGCCTCGATGCTCTACCTCGACTACTCGCGGCAGCCGGGGGAGTGGGTGCCCAACCAGTTCGGCGGCAACCACAACCTCGAGGCGGTGGATTTCCTCAAGCGGGTCAATACCGAAGCCTACCGGCAGCACCCCGGGGTGATGATGATCGCCGAGGAGTCGACGTCCTGGCCGGGGGTGAGCGCGCCGGCGAACCTGGGTGGCCTCGGTTTCGGGTTCAAGTGGAACATGGGGTTCATGAACGACACCCTGCGCTACATGAGCCGCAACCCGATCCACCGGCGCTTCCACCACGCCGACATGACCTTCGCCGCGCTCTATGCCTACAGCGAGAACTTCATCCTGCCGCTCAGCCACGACGAGGTCGTGCACGGCAAGGGCTCGCTGCTGGCCAAGATGGGCGGCGACGACTGGGCCCAGTTCGCGGGCCTGCGGACCTATTACGGCTTCATGTGGGGATGGCCGGGCAAGAAGCTGCTGTTCATGGGGCAGGAGTTCGCGCAGCGCGAGGAATGGAACGAGGCACGCGGACTCGACTGGTGGCTGCTCGATGCGCCCTCGCACGAGGGCATGCGGCGCCTCGTCACCGACCTCAACGCCCTCTACCGCGAGCTGCCGGCGCTGCATGCCCGCGACAACGAGCCCGAGGGTTTCGAGTGGCTGATCGGGAACGATCACCAGA